>NZIQ01000014.1 GCA_002691685.1 Flavobacteriaceae bacterium
ATAACGGCTTTATCATAAAAAAAATCAAAGCCAATCCTGAGTCTTACCAAAAGAGAAGCAGCTTTTTTTCTAAGCGAGACATCCCTATTGCAGGACAACTTTTTTCTTTTGACGATATTGAGCACGTGATATTGAGAAAAAAGCAATGGAAATACGGGCTTGGATTCATTAATAAACCTTTTGTTTCAAAGCTTTTCGAAGCGCTTAGCGTTCAGAAGTTGGATTCAAGGATTCATTTTGCGCTGAATTGTGGGGCTAAGTCATGTCCACCTACTCGGGTATACCAATTAGCCCAAATTGAAGAACAATTGAACACTGCCCAGCGTCATTTTATAGAAAATACAAGTATTATTGGAGATAATAAGGTTGAACTCAGTCGACTATTTTTGTGGTACAAGGGAGACTTTGAATCTAAATCAGCTATTTTAAAGTTGATTCAACAAAATGTAAGTGAAGATTTAAAATCTGAACAAATTAAGTATAGTCCGTACTACTGGGATATTGATCTCAATAATTATATTCTCGACTGACCATAAATATACCGGATGGTTACAAACTCCTCTTATAAACTAATTAAAGTGCTTTACATATGTATATTCCTAATCAATTCAAGATTGAAGACAAAACAATTGTTAAAGACTTTATAAGCACCTACTCATTAGGAACTTTAGTTTTTCCACTTCATTTTACTCGAAATTGGGCTGTACATTTACCGTTTCAATGGTATTCCAAACCAGATGGTATATTGAGTTCTCATCTTGCTATTCAAAATGAATTGGCGCTGGAATGGCAGAAACGAGAAAAGATCTCCAATGTATTATGTATTTTTCAAGGTCCCGATGCCTATATTTCATCAAAATGGTACCAAAAAGAAGATGTACCTACCTGGAATTACTTGAGTGTACACTGCTATGGTTCAGTGTATAAAGTCCAAGGAGATGAACTTCTACATGACCTTCAAACCATGCTTAAGACCTACGAATCTGAGGAGCCCATTTCACTGAGTTCCTACCATCCAAAAACCTTGAATCAAATTAAGGGAATATTAGGTTTTCGTTTTCATATTGAAGAAATTCATGCTTCTTTTAAACTTTCTCAACACAAAAAACAAGATCACAACAGAATCATAGCTGAACTTGAGTCAAGAGACCCTAAATCGAAAGCATTAGCACAAGAAATGCGTAAATTTTTAGAACAAAAATGACTCTAACACAATTACAATATCTAGTCGCCCTTTCAAAGCATCAGAACTTTACAGCCGCTGCTGAGCACTGTTTTGTCACTCAGCCCACATTGAGTATGCAAATTCTAAAATTAGAAGATGAGCTAAGTCTTAAACTAATTAATAGAAGCACAACTCCCATATCACTCACTTCAGCCGGAAAAAAGATCGTTCGTCAAGCAAAAATCATATTACGTGAAGCTGATCGAGTTAAAGACATCGCTAATCAAGAAATCGATTATGTCGGTGGAGAATTCAAATTAGGTGTAATACCTACGATTATGCCTACCCTACTGCCAACGTTTTTAGCTTCATTTTCAAAAAAATATCCCGAAGTTAAACTGATTTTAAAAGAGATAAACACCTCTCAAATCATTAGAGAATTACATGAAGGTCAAATAGATGCCGCCATAGCCGCTACTCCATTACACGAAAAAAAAATCATTGAAATTCCACTCTATTATGAGCCGTTCGTAGCTTATATTCCAAAAAAACACAAGTTGTCTTCTAAAAAGCTTATCGATGCTAACGATTTGAACCTTTCTGAGGTGCTTTTATTACAAGAAGGGCATTGTTTTAGAGACGGTGTAATCAATCTTTGTAAAGCCAACTCATCAGATGAAGCCAATAGCTTCAGTATTGAAAGTGGAAGTTTTGAGACCCTTATTCAACTCTGTGACAAAGGACTAGGAATGACATTATTACCCTACTTACACACGCCAAATCTCAAGAAAAAACAGAGACAAAATCTCATTCAGTTCAGCGCCCCGCCACCGGCAAGAGAAGTCAGTTTAATTCATCACAAAAGCGAATTAAAGATGAAATTGATTAAAGCCCTTGAAAAAGAAATAAAAACGAAAATAAAAGGCGCCGTACACCTCAAAGATGTACAAATAATTAGTCCTCTCTTAAAGTAAAAATGCCGATTGAGCGACATTTAAAATTAATTGAACATTAATAAACTAGGTTGTAATTGCGGTTTATCGATAATAAAATCTTCAATCCATAAACGCAACTCTTCCTTTTCATACGGTAGTAATCGCAATAATGCCTTTTTAACTTCTTTAGAAAAAAGTTGGGCATCAAAGCTTACTTTTTTTAAAACCGTTTTGGTATATTCAAGCATTGCTCTGGCCATGAAAAGAGGTTTTTTGTTAGCAAATTAAAAGTAAGACGAATTTCTATTACTAATTGAAAAGACTTCGTTAAAGAATACCAATGCCATGTTAAAAAAATTAACATTATTTATTTTTTCGAGCTTACTGTTTTCTTGTGTTTCACTCAAAAAAAGTTATTTAAATACGGTAGGTACACAAAATAATACAGCAGCCCTCATTTACAACCAAAACAAGGGTAAAATTGTCTTTGAGAACAATGCGGAAGACTATTTTATCCCTGCTAGCACACTGAAGTTAGTCACCGCCTTGATTACGAAACAAGTGTATCCAGATAACATCACACTTGCTTTATATCGGGCTCAAGGAGATAGTCTTCATCTAAAGCCAACTGCAGACCCTACGCTATGGCATCCTAAACTTCATCAAAGCCAATTTGATTCTATATTAGAAGCCTATGAGCATTTAATCATCCATTTAAATAAAGCTGTTTCGCCTTATGCTCCTGGATGGTCTTGGGACGATTACGACAGGTATTATTCAGCAGAGCGAAGCATAATGCCCATTGCAGGGAATCAGATTTATATAAACCCTTTAGATCCGTTAAAAACAAGGGTTTATCCTCAATATTTTAAGGATAATATTAGTGTAGAAGCTGAAGAGCATAAATTTCGCAGAGCTTTAAGCAAAAATGAGTTTGTTATTTCTTCAAAGCAAAAAGACAGTATCTCCATTCCATTTATCTACGATCAAATTGACCTTAGTGCACTAATCTCCTCACTAAGCAGGAAGGATGTGCAAATAAGAACCGAAAATGAAATAGAAGAGTCGTGGAAAACCCTTCAAGGAATTGAATCAGACTCTTTAATAAGGTATATGCTGGAAAAAAGTGATAATTTTTTAGCAGAACAGATGTTATTGCTGAGCACCAAACACTTATATAATTCCTTTGAAATTGATAGTTTAATCCAAAATCATAAAAAAGAACTCTCCATAAAAGGTAGATGGGTTGATGGCTCTGGGCTCTCGAGGTACAATCTTATAAGTCCAAAAGAACTAACGCAGATTTTGATGCAACTCAAAAAGGAAAATTCATTAAACTACATTCAACAAATTTTACCGAAAAAAACCCTCAGTATTGATAATATCCCTGTTGATTTTTACGGGAAAACAGGATCTATGTCTGGAGTATACAACTACGTAGGTGTAGTTGAAACCAAAAAAAACAATGAAGTTTATTTGGCCTTATTTCAAAACAATGCAATTGATGGAAGTGCACTCAGAAGTAAACTTAAAACTTATCTAGAATGGGTTTATCTCCATTTCTAATTAGATTCCGTCTCCGTCAAGGATATTACCTAAACCACCTAAAATACTCCCCTCTCCCTTTCGGCTTCCTCCGGTATGAGGCACTGCAGCAAATACACGACTCGCTAATCTGCTAAAAGGTAAAGACTGAATGAATACCGTTCCAGGTCCTTTGAGGGTAGCAAAGAATAAACCTTCTCCACCAAAAAGCGTGTTTTTAATACCTCCCACAAATTCAATATTGTAATCTATGTTTTGAGAGAAACCTACTATGCATCCTGTATCGACCTTCATCACTTCACCAGGTGCGAGTACCTTATGCGCCAAGGTTCCTCCAGCATGCACAAAGGCAAGGCCATCTCCTTCGAGCTTTTGCATAATGAACCCTTCTCCTCCAAAAAAACCTCTTCCTAGTTTTCTAGAAAATTCAATTCCTACGGAAACGCCTTTAGCAGCACATAAAAAAGCATCTTTTTGACAAATGAAGCGATTGCCGTGCTCTGACAAATCAATAGGAATTATTTTTCCTGGATAAGGGGATGCAAAGCTGACCTTTCGTTTACCTGTTAGATTATTCAAAAAAACAGTCATAAAAAGGCTTTCACCCGTAATTAAGCGTTTACCTGCTGAAAACAATTTACCTAAGACCCCAGAATCTTGTTGGCTTCCATCGCCAAAAATGGTATTCATTTCTATTCCCTGATCCATCATCATAAATCCTCCAGCCTCGGCAATTACAGCCTCTTGTGGATCCAATTCGATTTCTACATATTGCATTTCTTCGCCATAAATCTCGAAGTCAATTTCGTGTGCATTCATTGAAGTATGTTTTTAGTACTGCTTTTATAAAATCTGATCGTCTAACTAAAAGTAAAAACTAAATTTCATTTGTAGGTCCTATTTCCTACTCAAAAATAAAAATTGAGACTACCTTTAGCTTGAAAAAGAAAATTGAAATGACTTTGAAAAAGAACCTAGGCTTCATTGCTATAGCCTTGCTAAGCGGTTGCAGTAAAAAAGAATCTCCCCTAATCACAGATTCATTTGACCCATGTGAAAATAGAATTTGTGATTTTATTCCGGTTACTTTTACTTCAGAAACTGTTTATTATCAACAGCTTAACCCTGACACGTGCGCAGAGAATGAAATGAATTATCCAAACAAAATAGGAAAATTCAGCAGCTCAAACCTCATCTCTATTGGTTGGGATTTTTACAACGCCTCAAAAGACGAATCTTACACTATTTCAGTTCAACTTTTAAATTATGACAAAGTCATTGGCTTTGGTGAAACCGTTTTGATAGAAGGTCCCGCGCCCTTTTTTCATCTATACACCAATCTTTCTTTTGCTCCAGATGAGTTCTTTAAAGGTTATTACAGTATTCAATTGCTAATTAATGATCAGGTGATCAATGAAATAAGCAGTTTTAACAATACTTGGGTGTCTCAAGGTATCAGCAATAGCTTTAATGATATCCCTTACGATTACAAAGGTAATAGAGGCGAATCTCCTCTAAGGCTTTGGATTGAAGATCAACGAGATGATTTTAATTCCTGGTGTTTGAATTAGATCAGCATGGCATTTAGGTCGTTTTAAGTTTCAAAGACCATTCAAACTTAAAGGTGCATACGAGTTCACCTTGTTCATTATATCCATTAGAGACTAATTCTATTTTCTTGGGCTCATTATCCTGAATTAAGTGCTTGAATAATTGCGTGATTCGATCTCCTACCTCACAGGTAAATATAATTTTACCCATAGCTTTTTTGTAGAAAAAACCCTGGTTTTGAGTAACGAGCATTGAAACCTTTACATTATTGGTTTTAATAGCCTTCATTAAAAGGATTCCTGTTGAGAGTTCAGCAGCCATTCCTAAAACAGCCCAAAAAATAGACCGAAAAGGGTTCTGATTAAACCAAGATAAGGATACCCTTGTATCGGCCCTGTCGTCAGAAACATTCAAAAATCTAACCCCTGCAATCCAGGCAATAACCAATTTTGAAAATAAAAAATAATGCAGTTTCGTAAAATTCATAGAGTATGATAAGGATTTGAAGATATCATTCTTTAGGCTAAATAAAAAATTATAGTACTATGTATTACATAATACTAAATAAAACATATATCTTTGTATAAAATAGTAATTCGTCAATCAATGAAAATTGAAAATACAAAAGCGCAAATGCGTAAAGGAATTTTAGAATATTGCATTCTATCGATTCTTCAAGAACATCCCTTGTATGCTTCTGAAATTTTGGCCAAACTTAAAGAAGTCAAGTTGCTCGTCGTTGAAGGTACTTTATACCCTTTACTTACTCGGCTTAAAAACGCTGAAATACTTGAGTATAATTGGGAAGAGTCAAAATCGGGACCACCTCGTAAGTACTACAACATTACACCTAAAGGTGCCTCGTTTCTAGCAGAACTTCACGAGACTTGGGCAGAATTAAAACAAGCAGTAAATAACGTTACAAAAAATCATCATGAACAAAACAGTTAGTATCAACTTATCTAATTTTCACTTTTTCATAGACGAAGAAGCCTATAAAAAATTAAGGTCCTATTTAGACCGTATTAAAGCATCATTTGCGCAAGAACAAGGTGGTGACGAAATTTTGCAAGATATAGAAAGTAGGCTTGCAGAACTTTTTAATGAACACCTCAATGACCAAGCGCAGGTAATTACACTCAAAGAGGTAAATGATGTTATCGTTATCATGGGTGAACCTCAAGAATTTGAAATTGATGAAGAGCCTACAGATGAAAAGCAATCAAAACGCACTGATTACAAAAAACTCTATCGAGATGGAGAAAACGAATATATTGGTGGTGTTTGTGCAGGACTTCAGCACTATGTAGGAATCAATGTCGTCTGGATACGTTTAATTTTTTTGCTACTGCTGATTCCAGGAGTGGGTTTTTGGATTTATATCATTTTATGGATTGTTGTTCCTGAGGCCAAGAGTACAAGTCAAAAATTGGATATGATGGGTAAACCTATCAACCTTGATAATATTGAAAAGAAAGTTAAGGAAGGATTTGAAGAAGTGGAAAAAAAGGTTAAAAATGTCGATGTCAAAGAGGTAGAAAATGTCATAAAAGACAAATCTTCCCGATTTTTCAAATCTTTAGTCACTATTTTAATCAAAGTAGTTAAGATTCTGATCAAAGTTCTTGGAGTCATCCTAATTATATCTGGAGCCTCAGGGATTGCAGCAACATGTATTGGATTATTAATGTGGAGTTTCTTAGACATAGGGGTTGACATGGCTCAGATTTTTGAGCAGTTGGGATATCAACTCGGATGGATTTCAATCGCTGCATTCTTTTTGATCAGTGTTCCGATGTACTATTTAATACACCTAGGCATGAGAATTCTGAGCCGACAATTTAAAGGTCATAAATGGCCTGCTCACATCATTTTAGCTATTTTATTTCTCGGGTCAGCAGTATTTCTATCTACCATAGGGATTCGAGAATTACAAGAACAGAAAAAAGTTGCAGAAGTAAATTCTGTTGAACTTATACAAACACAAGTAACAGATACGATCTCATTTGAAATACTAAATAACCACAAGAGCTTTGATTGGAATGACGATTTTGATTTGAATTTTAACGACGTAGAAATACGCATTGGTAAAGACAAAAATGGTTTTTTATTTTCAGAAGAGGTAAAACTTACTCTTGGAGCGTCAAGAAACAAGCAGAATCAAATTAAAATCATTAAAACCGCTAGGGGGAAAAATAAAGAATTAGCTGAGAAACGAGCAAAAAATATTGATTATCAACTCAAATCAAATTCAAATATCACTTTGATTCCTTCATTTTTTACTTCTCCAATAGAAAACAAGGTTAGAGGTCAAAAATTAAAACTAGAGATACGATTAAGCCCTAATACCTATTTTAAATTAGATCAAAAAGTATACAATAAAATTACCTATGAAAACAGAAGAAGACTAGGTCTTAAAAGAGGCGAAATGATTAATCACACGCTCTTTTTCAATGAAGCCTATGAATTGAAATGCGCTGATTGTAATTAAGCTTCTAATGCCGCTAAGTAACGTTCTGCATCTAAAGCTGACATGCAACCAGTTCCTGCTGCAGTAATTGCTTGGCGGTATTCTTTGTCTTGAACATCTCCACAAGCAAAAACCCCGGGTATATTGGTGTGAGTTGAACCCTCTTTTGTGAAAATATAACCTGAGTCATCCATATCAATTTGAGTTTTAAATATAGATGTATTTGGGGTGTGACCAATGGCTATAAATAGTCCTGTAATTTCTATTTCACTTTTTGTTTGGTCTTGATTATTAATTAATCTCAGACCTTCAACAACTTGGTCTCCTAGAACCTCCTCTACCTCGGTATTGTACTTTATTTCAATATTTTCAATCTTGTTCACGCGGTGTTGCATCGCCTTTGAAGCTCTCATCTCATCTCTTCGAACCAGCATAGTCACTTTTGTACAAATATTGGATAAATATGAGGCTTCTTCAGCAGCGGTATCTCCTGCACCGACGATAGCGACTTCTTGTCCTTTATAGAAAAAACCATCACATACTGCGCAGGCAGAAACACCTCCTCCTCTCAAGCGCTGTTCAGAAGGAAGACCCAAGTATTTAGCCGAAGCTCCAGTAGCAATAATTACCACCTCAGCCTCAACCGTATGATAATCATCAACAGTTAGAATGTGTTTACCTCCTACCTCTTTCGATAAGTTTACTGCAGTTACGCGCCCAATACGAACTTCTGTGCCAAAGCGCTCAGCCTGTTTTTGCAACTCAACCATCATTGTAGGTCCATCAACTCCATCAGGATAACCTGGAAAATTATCTACTTCAGTGGTAGTTGTTAACTGACCTCCTGGCTCCATTCCTGTAATAACAACCGGACTCATGTCTGCCCGGGCCGCATAAATTGCTGCAGTATATCCTGCAGGTCCCGAACCTATAATTACTGTCTTTAGTTGTTCCGTTTTCATTTTTTACCCATTTGAAATTATTGGCCTAAAATTAATAAACAAGATTCAACTATGGTTTAAAAAATTATCAACCCTGTTTTAACTATTTACTGGACTCAATGAAGTCAAGGACTTATAAGTTTAGATGTGTATAAGTAATCGAAACCATTTATCAACTTTTAGTTACGCCTACACCCTTGCCAAGCTTAGATTTTTTGCCTTAATACCAACTTAAATAGAATAGAATTAAAATAATATGAAAATAGGAATTAGAAGGTCTTTATTTTATGTAAATAGTTTATAGGTTGTTTATTTAGAGCAACTTAAGAATACATCGTTAAAAAAAGTAGTTAATCGTTTTATTATCTCTTGACTTTGATTTACGACTTTTTAATCTAAAATTGACCATTAGAATCTAAAATGGAATTATTATGAAAAGATTACTATTCGGAGCGCTAGCACTAGTTGTTTCTTTAGCCACGGCGCAGAACAATGATTCGGATGTAACGATCACTTCAAGCAATGGCAATGCCGTAAATATTACCCAGACAGAATCGTTAAACGATTCCGATGTGACCGTCGGCAACTCTTCTGATCGAAATTCTCTTAATGTAGGTCAAGCAGGAACCGAAAACAAGTCAACGGTCAAGGCAAAAGCAGATGCTAACAGAAATCTTCTCCTAAGCGGACAGTCGGGAACCAAAAATAAATCTAACGTCTTAGTTAGAAATTCTAACGCCAATGCAATAGCTCTTGGTCAATCAGGCACTAGAAATAAATCAGACATCGACATTACGGGTGATTCTAACAGAAATGCCATGGCTATCATTCAATTAGGTACGAGAAACGAATTTATTGTAGACATTGACGACGATTCTGATG
>NZIQ01000015.1 GCA_002691685.1 Flavobacteriaceae bacterium
CAATGTATTGGCATCTAAAATTTTATAGGTGTTTACATTTGAAGATGTAATCACATTAGATGACTGTACATTTCTAGCCGACAAATACACATTTTGATCCACACTTGACACAACAAACAAAGATTTTGAATCACTTAAGCCTAAAGCACCCAAAAGTGAAACAAAAGATTTCGTCTTAGGCCCATCAAAATTAAAGTCTTCAATTACTTTGATTTCATTTCCATTAGACTTCATACTTAGAGCTGATTTACGAGCCAAACGTTTTACGTTCTTATTTAATTTTTGCTGGTAGCTTCTTGGTCTAGGACCAAAAATTCTACCTCCACCTCTAAAAACAGGTGATTTGATACTACCGGCACGTGCTGTACCCGTTCCCTTTTGCTTCTTAATTTTTCTGGTACTTCCTACGATTTCACCTCGTTCTTTAGCCTTGTGCGTTCCTTGACGTTGATGCGCAAGGTATTGCTTTACATCTAAGTAAATCGCATGCTCATTTGGCTCAATACCAAAAATTGAATCTGACAACTCGACTTTGCGACCTGTACCTTTTCCGTTAATATCGATTACTTCAACTTTCATTATTTCTCAACGATTACGTAGGCATTTTTATGTCCTGGAACACATCCTTTAACTACCAACAAATTTTTATCTGCAATAACTTTGACTACTTTAAGGTTTTGAACAGTAACTCGCTCGCCACCCATTCTTCCTGCCATTCGCATTCCCTTGAAAACACGCGCAGGATATGAGGCTGCACCAATTGATCCAGGTGCTCTCAGTCTATTATGCTGACCATGAGTCGCCTGACCAACTCCTGCGAAGCCGTGTCTTTTAACAACACCTTGAAAACCTTTACCTTTTGACGTTCCAGCTACGTCAACAAATTCTCCTTCTATAAAGAGTTCAACATTAATTTGATCTCCCATTTGATAATCACCCTCAAAATCACGAAACTCGACAACTTTTTTCTTCGGAGATGTACCTGCTTTTTTAAAGTGCCCTTGTTCAGCCTTTGAGGTACGTTTCTCTGCCTTGTCATCGAAACCAAGCTGTAAGGCTGAATAGCCATCTTGTTCTTCGGTTCTGACTTGGGTAACCACACAAGGACCAGCTTCAATGATTGTACATGGAATATTCTTTCCATTCTCGTCAAAGATGCTCGTCATGCCGATTTTTTTTCCTATTAACCCAGACATATGTATTTATTCATTTTATATTTAAAAAAATTGGGGTCAAGAAAATGCTGTAACCCCAGTAATTTTCTTTCACCGTTTTTCTCAAACCATCGTTTGAGACATGTTTGCAGCCTAATGGCCAAATATCAGTTACACTTTAATCTCTACTTCAACACCACTTGGCAATTCCAACTTCATCAAAGCATCAATTGTTTTTGACGAAGAACTGTAAATGTCAAGCAACCTCTTGTAAGAACTAAGCTGAAACTGCTCTCTCGATTTTTTGTTCACGTGGGGTGATCTCAAAACCGTGAATATTTTCTTATTTGTCGGTAATGGAATTGGACCCGTTACAACAGCTCCAGTTGTTTTTACCGTCTTAACGATTTTCTCTGCTGATTTATCAACTAAATTGTAATCGTATGATTTTAATTTTATTCTAATTTTTTGACTCATCTTCTAATCGTTTTAGTCGTTACCTCCTTTTGCCGCTTTAATCACCTCTTCAGCAATGTTTGGAGGTGTTTCAGCGTAATGTGCAAATTCCATAGTAGATGTAGCTCTACCAGAAGACAGTGTTCTCAAAGATGTTACATACCCAAACATTTCAGATAAAGGCACCTCAGCTTTTACTACTTTAGAACCAGAACGCTCATCCATACTATTAACTTGACCTCTTCTTCTGTTCAAATCTCCAACGATATCACCCATATTTTCTTCAGGAGTCAAAACTTCTAATTTCATTATAGGTTCCATTATAATCGCGCGTGCAGCTTTAGCGGCAGCCTTGTATCCCATCTTTGCAGCCAATTCGAAAGACAGTGAATCAGAATCTACCGGGTGAAAAGACCCATCTTTAAGCGTCACCTTCATGCTATCCATCTCAAATCCTGCAAGAGGACCATTCTTCATAGCTTCTTTAAAACCTTTCTCCACAGAAGGGATATATTCTTTGGGAATATTACCTCCTTTAATAACATTGACAAACTCGAGGCCAGCCTTACCTTCTTCAGCAGGCTCCATCACAAAAACAATATCGGCAAACTTTCCTCGTCCACCCGACTGTTTTTTATAGACCTCACGATGATTAGCAATAGCTGTAATAGCCTCTTTGTATTCGACCTGTGGTTGACCTTGATTAACCTCTACTTTAAACTCACGTTTCAAACGATCGACAATAATATCTAGGTGAAGCTCGCCCATACCAGAGATTATGGTTTGTCCAGATGCTTCATCCGTTTTCACGGTAAATGTAGGGTCTTCCTCAGCTAACTTCGCTAATGCCATACCCAATTTATCGACATCAGCCTTAGTTTTTGGTTCTACGGCGATACCAATTACAGGATCAGGAAACTCCATACTTTCTAGTACGATAGGATTTTTCTCATCTGATAAGGTATCACCAGTTTTTATGTCTTTGAATCCAACAGCAGCACCGATATCTCCAGCAGAAATACTCTCAATGGCATTCTGTTTGTTAGAGTGCATCTGGTAAATTCTTGATATACGTTCTTTATTTCCAGATCTGTTATTCAATACATAAGATCCAGCGTTTAGTGTTCCTGAATAAGCTCTAAAAAACGCTAAACGTCCAACGAATGGATCCGTTGCAATTTTAAAAGCTAATGCAGAAAATGGATCTGAAGGATTTGGTTTTCTTGAAGTCTCATTTCCAGTGTCAGGATTTGTTCCTATAATAGCATCCTTATCTAAAGGTGAGGGTAGGTATCTACATACAGCATCTAACAGAAACTGAACTCCTTTGTTCTTGAAAGCCGAACCACATACCATAGGAATAATACTCATATCCATAACAGCAGCCCGGAGTGCAGCGTGAACCTCTTCTTCAGTGATTGAATCTTCATCCTCAAAGAATTTCTCCATCAAATTTTCATCGTATTCCGCAACGGCTTCAATAAGTTCTGCTCTATACTGATGAACTTCATCTTTCATCTCCTCTGGAATATCAATTACATCGAAAGTCGAACCAAAGTTGTCATCGTGCCAAACGATAGCCCTGTTTTTAACTAAATCCACAATTCCTCTAAAGTCAGCTTCATCCCCTATTGGTAATACAACTGGAACAGCATTCGACTTCAACATCTCTCTAACCTGCTTACACACATTCAAGAAATTTGAACCTTGGCGATCCATCTTGTTTACAAATCCCATACGAGGAACTTTGTAATTATCTGCAAGTCTCCAATTTGTTTCAGACTGAGGTTCTACACCATCAACAGCTGAAAAC
Organism: Flavobacteriaceae bacterium; assembly: GCA_002691685.1. Taxonomy (GTDB): domain Bacteria; phylum Bacteroidota; class Bacteroidia; order Flavobacteriales; family Flavobacteriaceae; genus UBA3478. The sequence goes on from NZIQ01000015.1 coordinate 3,424, forward strand.
AAAAAGACTAAACCATCAAGAACTCTTAGCGACCTATTTACTTCAACAGTAAAATCGACGTGACCAGGAGTGTCGATGATATTGAAATGATAACCCTTGGCATCCGCAGTTGGTTGCCCGTTATCCGTAGGGAAGTTCCAAGTACAAGTTGTAGCGGCAGATGTAATGGTAATACCTCTCTCTTGCTCTTGTTCCATCCAGTCCATTGTTGCAGCACCATCGTGTACTTCACCAATTTTGTGACTTACTCCTGTGTAGAATAATATACGTTCAGTTGTAGTGGTCTTTCCGGCATCAATATGAGCCGCAATTCCAATATTTCTTGTGTATTTTAAATCTCTTGCCATGACCTACTTAAAATCTAAAATGTGAGAATGCTTTATTAGCTTCAGCCATTTTGTGCGTATCTACTTTTTTCTTAACAGCAGCACCTTCTTCTTTAGCAGCGGCTAAAATTTCAGCAGCCAATCGTTGTGCCATTGACTTTTCGTTTCGCTTACGCGCAAAACTAATTAGCCATTTCATTGCTGTAGAAATTTTTCGATCAGGACGAATAGGCATAGGAATTTGAAAAGTAGCTCCACCTACTCTTCTCGAGCGAACTTCAACGTGAGGCATAACATTACTCAATGCGTCTTTCCATATTTCTAAACCAGACTTTTCCTCATCAGTCTTCCTTTCATTTACAACGCCTATTGCATCATAGAATATTCTGAATGCTACGGATTTTTTTCCGTCCCACATCATCATGTTAACAAATCTAGTTACCAACTGGTCTCCAAACTTAGGATCTGGTAAAATAGGTCGTTTTTTTGCTTGTCTTTTTCTCATGATTCGGTACTACTTATTTTTTTGGTCGTTTTGCTCCGTACTTAGACCTTCTCTGTGTACGTCCTTCAACACCTGCTGTATCAAGTGCACCTCTTATGATGTGATAACGAACTCCAGGCAAGTCCTTAACTCTTCCTCCTCTAACCAATACTATCGAGTGCTCTTGGAGATTATGTCCTTCACCTGGGATGTAAGCGTTAACCTCTTTTCCATTGGTCAACCTTACCCTTGCAACCTTTCTCATCGCTGAGTTTGGTTTTTTTGGTGTTGTTGTGTAAACACGAGTACAAACACCTCTTCTTTGAGGACAAGAATCCAAAGCAGCCGATTTACTCTTCTTGGTTAAAGAGTGTCTACCTTTTCTAACTAATTGTGATATTGTTGGCATTAATAATTTATATTTTCCCTAATTTTTGGGGCTGCAAATGTAGAAATTAATATCAATTATTCAAATCATTTCGAATATTATTTCCAGGTTTTTTTTGCGACTTACTGAGAGAAGTTTTTATATGTAAATATTTTTCATGGAAATGGCCCTGGAAAATGCCAGAAAATGCATCTGAGAATTTAGACGTTCACAACTATAATTGTAAGTAAATTATGTAAGTATCAAAAATGAAATTTTCAACAACAAAAAATGAACTTTGTCGTTTATTTAACACTTTTAATCTATATTATCGTAAAAAACCTTAAGCTACGTTAATTAAAAGCGAAATAATTTTGGATTATTAACTCAATTTTAAGATTTTTACGTTTAGCTAATTCAAATAATTAAAAAATGAAAACAAAACTCAATGGAATCTTAACGCTTTTCTTAGCGTTGATTGTGCAAGTTGCTTTTGCACAAGAGAAGACGGTTTCCGGTACGGTAACAGACTCAGATGGTCTGCCTCTGCCCGGTGTGAACATCGTCGTTGATGGTACTATTAATGGTACGCAGACTGACTTTGATGGTAATTATTCAATTACTGCTAGTGTCGGTGACGTTTTGATTTACTCTTACATCGGACAACAAGAGGAATCTAGAACGGTAGGTGCGAGCAACACTATTAATGTACAAATGCAAGAGGATGCAACTGCTCTTGAAGAGGTAATTGTAACTGCCCAGGGTATTAAGCGAGAGAAGCAAGCTCTTGGATACGCTATCTCATCTGTAGGAGAAGAGCAGCTAGCTCAAAGAACAGAAGGTGACATAGGACGTGTTCTTAGAGGTAAAGCTTCTGGGGTTAATATTACCCAGCAAAGTGGTATCTCTGGTTCAGGTACAAACATCACTATTCGTGGTCTTCAATCATTTAGCCAGAATAACCAACCGTTATTCATCGTTGATGGAGTTCCTTTTGCAAGTGGTACAAACGCGCAAGGTGGATTCGTTGATGGAAACAACGGTTCTTCGCGTTTCTTAGATCTCGATCCTAACTCGATTGAAAATGTACAAGTACTAAAAGGTCTATCCGCAGCTACACTTTACGGTGAACAAGGTAAAAACGGTGTAATCTTAATTACTACAAAAAGTGGTTCATCAGGTGCAGTAAGCAAGAAAAATGAAATTACAGTAACTCAGTCTTATTTCTTTAACGAAATAGCATCGGTAGCAGACTATCAAAACGAGTACGGTAATGGATTTGACCAAAAGTTTGGATGGTTCTTCTCAAACTGGGGTCCATCTTTCAGAAAAGGTGGTTCAACAGGTTGGGGTAATGCCTCTAATTTCCCTTCAGTTTATCAATTAGATACAACAGATGGTACAATTCTTCACCCGTATTCAACTGCTGGTGCTGCAACAGGTATCCCTGCTGCTTTCCCAGAATTCCAAGGTGCTAGATACAAGTGGGAACCGTATAATTCAGTTCCTAACTTCTTTAGAACTGGTACTGTTGCAAACACTTCGGTCAATGCAGGTGGAACTTCAGCTGATGGAAAAGTTTCTTATAACGCGACATTTGGTCACTTGGAAGACAAAGGATTTACTCCTGGAAACAAACTATTAAGAAACAACATCTCTGTCGGTGGACGTGCTCAGTTGTCTAACAACTTCACCGTAGCCGGTACGATGAACTACTCGAGAACTTCATTCAAGTCCCCTCCTGTAGCGGCATCATACGGTTCAAACGTAGGTGGTAGTGGTCAATCAGTATTTGGTAACATTATTTATACGCCAAGATCTGTTGATTTAAATGGTTTACCATTCCAAAACCCAATTACTGGAGGTTCTACTTATTATCGTCAGAACAACTCGATTCAGCATCCATTATGGACAGTGAATAACGCAAAAAATATCCAAACAACAAACAGAGCGTTTGGTCAAATGACTGCCACTTTCAACTTCAATGATAACTTAAATTTATTATATCGTTTTGGATATGACGTCTACAACGAGAGAAACGTGAATTATCAGAACAGAGGAGGTATTGGAACAACAGCTGTTACTAGATCAGGTATTTATGAAACATGGGATAACAACAATAGAATTTGGGATCACTCAGTTATTTTGACTGGAGATTATGATTTATCTGAGAAATTAGATATGACATTCAACGTTGGTGCTACCTCACGTTCATCCAACTACGACAGACAAGGTGTTTCTTCATCAAGTCAGAATGTATTCGGAGTATTAAGACACTTCAACTTTGACAATCAAGATGAAATTCAATTTACTACGTACAAGAATATTTTGGGAGCTTATGCTCAAGCTGATTTCGGGTATGATAGAATTCTTTACGTTACCATTAACGGACGTAATGACTGGGTATCAAACCAAGCAGTTGACAACAGACAGTTATTCTATAAAGGTGGATCTTTGGCATTCATTCCTTCAACAGCATTCCCTTCAATTAAAAGTGAGAATGGAATTAACAATTTAAAAGTAAGAGCTGGATATGGTGAATCAGCAGGTTTCGCAAGCGGATTCCCAACCTCAGTAAACTTAAGTTTAAATACGCAAGCTTTCGAAGATGATGCTAGAGGTACAATTGTAACTAACTCGGTTTCAAATACAGTAGCAAATCCAGGAATTCTTCCTGAGCGTTACCGTGAATTAGAAGCTGGTTTAGAAGCTAGCCTATACAAGAATAAAATTAGTATAGACTTATCTGTTTACAAGAGATTTACTGAAGACTTAATTATCAACAGACCATTAGACCCTTCTACAGGAGGTACAACAATCCAAACTAACATTGGAGAGATTGAAGGTAATGGTGTTGAATTAGATTTAGGAATCAACTTAATCCGAACAGAAGACTTCAGCTGGGATATCAATGCAAATTACAACCAACTTGAGTCTATCGTAACTGATTTAGGTCAAGATACAGACATTATTGTCTATGCAGGATTTACAAACAGAGGTAATGCTGCTATTCCAGACCAACCACTTGGTGTAATGGTAGGAAGTAGAGTGAAAAGAGGTTCTAATGGAGAGCTTTCAGTAGCTGCAAATGGTAACTACATTAGTGAAGCACAAGATCCAGATACGGGCTTAATTCCTGTAATCGGTAACCCGACTCCAGATTTCATCCTTAACGTTGGAAATAACATTTCTTACAAAGGTCTTAACTTCTCATTCCTACTCAACCATGTTCAAGGAGGAGATTTATATGCACAAACTGTACAAACATTATTAGGTAGAGGTCTTATCACTGAGACTATCGATCGTGAGAATACTTATATCTTACCAGGTATAGGTCCTGATGGTCAACCTAATAACACACAGATCAACAACTCTGACTTCTATTTCTCAAATGTTCTTTACGGTCCATCCGAGTTAGGAGTTTATGACGCCACAGCTTTACGTCTACAAGAAGTTTCTTTAGGATATAGCTTACCGCAAAGTTTGTTAGAAAAGACTCCATTTGGTTCTCTAAGTCTAACTTTATCAGGGTTCAACCTTTGGTACAAGGCTTTCAACATGCCTGATGGTGCTAACTTTGATCCTAATGTTGCTGGTTTAGGTGTAGGTAATGGTCAAGGGTTTGAATACTTAAATGGTCCTTCGTCAAAACGTTTCGGATTAAGTGTTAAAGCTTCATTCTAATCATAAAACATTTATTAGTAAATCATTATGAAAAATTTATTTAAAATATTTAGTGTAGTCGCGATAGTTGGAGTTTTAAGCTTACAGTCGTGTGAGACTACTGAATTAGATCTTAGGGAAAACCCTAACGCTCTGTCAAAAGATCAGGCAAGTCCTGACTTTTTGATGAACCAAGTCCAATTGAGTTTTGCTAGTTGGGTTGAGAGTTTTGGTAACATTGGAGCAGAGCTTGCTCGAATTGATTACCACTCAGGTAGAACATATGAAAATAACTTTTCACCATCAACTTTTGACGGAAGATGGTCATCAGCCTATGCTGGTATGTTCGAAGATATCAAAGCTTTAGCACCACTCGCAGAAGAAGGCGGATTAGATACGCACTTAGGAATTTCAAAATTCATTAAGGCTTACGTTGCAATTACTTTAGTTGACTATTTTGGAGATGTTCCTTTCTCTGAAGCAAACTTAGGTGGTGAAAACTTCAATCCTTCTGCTGATGCTGGAGCGACTGTTTATGCATCTGCAATGGCCTTAATTGACGAGGCTATCGGTCACTTTAATGCTGGAGGTCCTGCTGTAGCAAACGACTTTTATTTCAGTGGTGATGCTGACGCATGGGTCAAAGCATGTAATACGTTAAAGCTAAAAGCGTTAATGACTTCAAGATTAGTTGATTCAGGAGCAGTTTCTGCTTTCAACTCAATCATCTCTGGAGGAAATTATATTGCAAGTTCTGCTGACGATATGCAATTTACTTGGGGTATTGAAGCACTTCAGCCTGACTCACGTCACCCAAGATACCGAAGTGATTATACAGCAACTGGTGGTGGATACTACCAATCCATTCACTTAATGAACTACATGCTAGAGAACGACGATCCAAGAAGACGTTACTACTTCTATCGTCAAAATGCTGAAACTCCAGGTCAAGACGGTGCTGCACCAGCTCTTGAAACACTTGGATGTTCATTACAAGAAGCTCCTGCGCACTACGACGGATTCCCTTTCTGTGGATTATCCGATGGTTACTGGGGTAGAGATCACGGAAACGATGAAGGTATTCCACCAGATGGATTCTTAAGAACTATTCACGGGGTTTATCCTGCTGCTGGACGTTTTGACGACTCAACATTTGAAGGGTCGCTTCAAGGAGATGGTGGTAAGGGAGCTGGAGTTACTCCAATCATGCTCGCATCCTCTGTGGATTTTTGGACAGCTGAGGCTGCCCTTTTAGGTGGAGACGCTGCTGCTGCTAAAACTGCAATGTTAGCGGGTCTTGCTAAGTCTGTAGCCAAAGTTCAAGGATTTGCTTCTCTTGACCCTACTGCTGATGATTCATTTGCACCTGATGCAGCTGCTGTAACTGCTCACGCTGACGCTGTTGCTGCTGCCTTCGATGCTGCTGTGACTGCTGGTGATGCTGACGGTTGGTGGAATGTTCTGGCTCAAGAATTCTTCGTTTCATTATTTGGAAATGGTAGTGATGCTTACAACTTCTACAGAAGAACAGGATATCCAAACAACTTACAACCTAATTTAGAGCCTAATCCAGGTGCATTTATTAGATCTATGTGGTATCCAGCAAATTATACAAACACGAATTCTAGTGCTTCTCAAAAACCAGACGTATCACAAACGGTATTCTGGGATACTGGGGCTACAAGTCTATACTAATAACTAACTCTTATGAAAAATATTTTTAAAAATTTAAAATACGCTTTCGTTGCACTAGCCTTTGTGGGCTGTGAAGCTGAGAATAACGTTATTGACCAAGTATTTGCAGATGTTGAGAATGGTGCATTTTTAAGATTGGTATCCACTGATGGTTCATCAATCAACAAAGCTGACACTTCTTCTGCTGCAAGCATTACTTACGAATTTGACGGTGTTGATCCTGAATTACTTTCATCTATTGAGTTCACTATCTCATTTGTAGATAGAGACGACGCAGATGGTGTTGAAGAAAGTGTTGGTCCAGTTCCTTTTGGATCAGCCACTGCAGCAGATTTATCACCTTCTCAATTTGGTAAACCGTCTGGAGTTAAAGGCTATACACTAGCTGATGCTCTTTCTACTTTAGGTTTATCTGTTGAGCAAATCAATGGTGGTGATCGTTTTCAGCTAGGTATGACAGCTACTTTAACTGACGGACGTACGTTTGGCCCAGGTCAAGCAAACGGTAACGTATCAGCTGTTGGAGGATATTATTCTTCACCTTACGTTTTTACTTCTTCAGTAGTGTGTTTATTCCCTATCACAGCGGGACAATGGACAGTGCGTATGTTCGATTCATACGGAGACGGATGGCAAACAGGTGCTGAAGGAAGAGGATTACGAATCGTTCTTCCCGATGGCTCTACATTTGCTGAAGTTGGACTTTGTTCTTTCTGGGATGAAGATCCGTACGATTGTATAGCTGAATTAAGTGAAGGTGTAGCCACAATTGATGTTCCATCAGGGCTCGGTCTAGTAGACTGGGTTATAGACGGTGATGTCTATGGTGAAATTTCATTCGAAATTGAATCACCAAGTGGTAACATTGTCGGTTCATATGGACCAGGTACAGCTGGAGTGCTTCCGGTAAACTTGTGTAACGAACCGGTACAATAAAATCTATGTGCCCTCTCTTTGAGGGGGCACTTTTTAAAATATTTTACTCATAAGGAAAAACACTATTATAAAATGAAAACAATATTTAAAAAACTATCCATAGTCTTTTTGGCATTAGTTGTGTTCGCCTGTGAGACTGAGAATACGGTAATTGATGACGTTTTTGACACTGTTCAGAACGGTGCTATCCTAAGACAGGTGTCTACTGCGGGAGCTATTGACTTATTTAATACCGCTTCGACAGTTTCAGTAACATTAGAATATCAAGATGCAGAAGGTTCATCATTGCTTAGCAATGTGAGCGTATTCTTGAGTTTCGTTGACAAAAACGGTACAGATGATTCTTTTAGTAATGTAGCGTTAGGAACAATTGAAGCATCAGAATTTTCACCAAGTTTATACAATTTACCAGAAGCAACCTTTACATATAGCTTTGCTCAAGCATTAGCTGCAGGAGGTCTTAGTGTAGATCAAGTAAATGGTGGTGATCAATTTGTGCTAAATTTTCAACTCAATTTGTCAGATGGTAGATCATATGGCTCAGCGAATGTTAACGGAAACGTTGCAGCTGTAGGAGGTTATTACTCATCTCCATACAGACTTGCAAACAACGTAGTATGTTTACCTCCTGACGGTTTTGCTACTGGAACATATTCTTTTATTACCGACGCACCTCAAATGTTTGGAGGATTCTATGGTGATACATTTTCTACAGAAGTAACTATTGTTGCTACTGGACCAACCACAAGACAGTTTATAACGGACTACCTTGGTTTCGGATTGGAGAGAACGTTTGATTTTGATTTAGTCTGTGGAGAGGTATTAGTTCCACCAGGACAAGGTTCAGGTCTGGCATGTGGTGGAAATCCATTAGAGTGGGGTCCAGCTTCAGACGGATCTAAAGGTACATTTGATGCAACAGATGATTCAACATTCACTATTGCTATTGACAATAACACAAATGATGCTTGTGGAGCTACAGCAACACTGCACAATTTTGTACTAACAAAATTATAATCGATTATAATTTTCATAGAAAAGACCGCTTTTGAGCGGTCTTTTTTTTTGTCGCAATACGATTAAATGTATATTTGAAAAAAAATTCATGAGATCAGTATTATTTTTTATTTGTGTGGGATTATCAACTCTTGTTACAGGACAAATCGGAAACCTTGAAAACTTTTCACAACAAGGAAGAGGCGGGGAATTGTTTGCCTCAATGCGTAAGAAAAGAGACGTGTCAAATGATTTACCCACAGTAGGTTCAGTATATATCAATGATGAATATCAAACATGTGAAGTGTACTACAGGAATGATATTGTAGGAAATTTTTACTATCGTCATAATGCATTTAATGACGAAATCGAAATCAAAGAAACAGAGTACAGCGATGAAGAAGAAAGTTCATTAGCGACAGTTAAAGAACTTCGAGTAGTAAATACTGTAGATGGACGAGAGCTATCTTTAAGTACTTATAAAAACAAAGAAGAAACCATTAGAAATGGTTATTTATATACACTTGTTGAAGGTGAAAAATACTCTTTGTACTACAGAAACAGAGTACGTTATAAGGAAGGCATGAAAGCTGTTAATTCTATGGTTCGCTCTACACCTAACAAATTCACCCATTTCACTGATTATTATATCGTTCAAAACAGTGAGCCCGTAGCAAATTACTTCAGTGGTAAAATCAAGGATCTTGAAATGTTCTTAAACGATGATATGAACAAGGCTAAAGGTTATCTAAAAGACAATAAACTAAGCACAAAGAAGATAGAAGATTTAACTTTACTTTTTAACTTCTTGAATAACTAGTTCATATGCGTTTTCGACTTTCTTGTCTTAGCATTATTCTATTTTCAATTTACACCACTCATACGAGTGCTCAAAGAGTAATAAATTACAATACCATTGCAGCTCCAACTTCTCCGGCTGAAAGTGAGGCTTTGGCCAACATATTTACGAGAAGAAACCCTCAAAATGATTTTTTTTATAACGATGTTAGAAATGACGTGAGTATAGAAAAAATACTGGCTAAAGCATCGGGAAGTCCATATGTAAATGAAAAATTCAAACCCTGCAGAATCGTTTACAAAAACGAAGAGACAGGATTTGCATATTACAGGTTCAATGCCCACAATAATGAAATTGAACTCAAAGAACACGCAGCTGCTGAAAAAATATTTTCGCTAAATATAGATCCAAATATTGCCATTAAAGATTTAGAGAATAATGAATTAATACTACTAAAAAGAGTATTAGATTCAAAAAGCAAAGTTTCGAACTCCTACGTAAACTTACTCTTAACATCAAATACTATAAATCTCTACAGAAGAACGTATATAAAATTCAGTGAAGGCACAGAAGCTACAAGTTCAATGGTGATTGCCACTAACGATAAATTCACGCCTTATCAAGATTACTTTATAGAAACAGAGAACACCAAAGCTTTGCACTTAGTCAAGTCAAACAAAAAAAGTCTTTACGAAATATTTCCTGATTTAAAAGGCTCAATAAAGTCAATGATCAAAGAACAATCCTTAAACCTTAAGAAAGAGGAAGACCTCGTTACGCTTATAGAAGGAATCTCAAAACTTATCGCTTATAAAAATGTCTGATGATTACATTTTTGGAATAAGAGCCATCTTAGAAGCTCAAAAATCAAATACCCCTATCCAAAAGGTATTCATCCAAAAAGGATTGAAAAGCAATTTAATTCAAACTCTAGAAAGTCAATTAAGACAACAAGAAATTTCAATTTCATACGTTCCTGAAGAGCGATTTAGAAGATTTAAAAATCAAAATCATCAAGGAGCAGCTGCATTAATTTCACCGGTCACCTATGTTGACTATACAGAGAAAGTTGAAGCTAGTCTTCAGCAACCGAAAAAGGCCTTTTTCTTACTATTAGATCATATTACAGATGTACGAAACTTTGGTGCCATACTAAGGACTGCCAATAGCGCCGGTGTTGATGCTGTAATCATTCCTTCAAGTGGAATGGCTCCAATTACATCAGATAGTATAAAAAGTTCTTCTGGCGCTTTATTTACTACTTCTATTTGCAGAAGCACACATATCAAAGATGTTATTTACTATCTTCAAGGTTCAGGAGTAAAAGTAATTGCTGCTACAGAAAAAGCAGAAAAGAACATCTACGATGAGTCATTAGACGATCACATAGCCATCGTTATGGGTTCAGAAGACAAAGGCATTCATCCTTCAATTTTAAAATTAGTGGATGCACAGGCCAAATTACCAATGTTAGGCAAAGTAGATTCCTTAAATGTTTCTGTCGCATGCGGATTATTTTTATACGAAGTAGTACGCCAACGACTTTAAATAATGAATTCAATACCCTTTGCTGAAAGAGCTAGACCTCTTTCTTTACAAGATTATATAGGTCAGGACGCTATTATAGGACCTGCCGGAGTCGTAGGACGACAGATAAAAGCCGGTCACCTCAGCTCTTTAATTTTGTGGGGGCCTCCAGGAACAGGTAAAACAACACTAGCACATTTACTAGCACAAGAGCTCCAAAGGCCTATTATTGAACTCAGCGCTATTGAAAGCAGTGTTAAAGAAGTTCGCACAGCTATCGAGCAAAGTTCAAAAAGTCAACAGCTTTTTTCAAAAAAACAGTCTATTTTATTTATCGATGAAATTCATCGCTTTAGTAAATCACAGCAAGATTCATTACTTAAGGCTGTAGAAAAAGGTATAGTTACACTTATAGGGGCTACTACAGAAAACCCCAGCTACGAAGTGATCCCTGCCCTTCTATCCCGCTGTCAAATCGCACAGCTAAAGACCTTATCAGATGATGAATTAAGCCAATTACTTGAAAATGCTGTATCTCGAGACAACTATTTTAAAAATTGGGATATCGAACTGCAAGAACTAGATGTTCTCATACATCATTCTCAAGGCGATGGCAGAAAACTGTTAAATCTATTTGAGAACACTTGTGAAGGCCTCAAAGGTGAATCTGGAAGCACTAGAATTAATGTTAATAATGAAAATACTAGTTCATTTATTCAAACCAAGAGTTTCAGATTTGACAAAAAAGGAAACCAACATTACGATATTATATCTGCCCTAATTAAGTCGATAAGAGGGAGTGATGCGGACGCTTCAGTTTATTGGTTAGCTCGTATGCTCGAAGGAGGTGAAGACCTAAAATTCATATGCAGAAGATTAATCATATCCGCATCAGAAGATATTGGTCTTGCCAATCCCAATGCATTACTCATAGCTGAAGCAACAGCAAGAAGTGTAGAACAAGTTGGAATGCCTGAATCAAGAATTATTTTGAGTCAATGTGTTATTTATCTCGCCTGTTCTCCAAAGAGCAACACCGCCTATAAAGCAATTAAAAAAGCCTCTGAAATCGTAAAACAAACAGGTGATGTAGAAGTGCCTCTTCACTTAAAAAACCCCAGGACAGCATACGATAAACACCTCGATTATGGAAAAGGTTATTTGTATCCACACGATTTTGAGGGCGAAAATCCAATTCAAGACTACCTGCCAGAAGGGCTCGTAGCCACTCGAATTGTGGACTTCAAAAAATCCCCTAGCGAAGAAAAATTAAAAAATCAATCGAATAAAAAAGTTTAAAACTCCAGTTTGAGTTCTGTTTTCACTTGGCCGCCAGAATTATCGTTTAATTCTATATACCATGTATCTTCTTCCTTAAAAATAAGACCAGAAGCATCTGCATTTTGAACTAGATACACGTTGTTTGCTGAAGTAGATTTCATGGTGAATACCACTTTACCGCTATTATCTACTAAATTGAAGTTGTCGTCATCAACTTCTACCACGCGAAGCACATCGCGGCTAGAGGCCACCTTGGGTTTATCACTAGACTTACTCGAACGTTGAACTGCGTACAACTCAACAAACGACTTCTGAATTGCATCTTGATAAGTAGCGGCGTATTCTTTTAACTTACTCTCTCCTGCCTGAGTTCGATATACTTCTTGACCTTTACAGTCCTTTAATAAAATAATCACTTTAGTCGTTAAAAAACTTGGCTCTTCTAATATATCAACTTCAACGGCATTACAAATATTAGATGTTACTTCATCATCTAAGGCATTGTCGTAATAGGTTATAAATCCTGCCTCTGTAAAGAGATGTTTCAGGATAGTACTACTTCGATAAGCGTTATCCTCATAGAAAATATCAAATTTTACAGGAATAATAACGTAATCGTACTTTTGCAACTGACCTAAGGCTGTTTGACTAAGTATGAGCAAAGCGAGTAGTATGAGTCGTTTCATTATTGAGTATTTATAACAAATATAAAGAATCCAATTGCTCTTCAAAATCACTAAAGCAATTGAATATTGGACATTTTTCATGTTTAAATTCTTTCAGAGGATCAAAATGCATTGCGTGAAGACCACAATTTAAGGCACCGAGCACATCTGCTTCTAAATCATCTCCTACCATAAGCACTTGCTCAGGTCTTCGGTTGGCAATCTCCAATGCGTGATTAAAGATTATAGGGTTAGGTTTTTTGTATCCTACCTCATCTGCATTAATAAATCCTTTAAAGCAATTCTCAATGGGAGTTTTGGCTATTTTTTTGTACTGTACCTCTTTAAACCCATTGGTAACGATGTACAAGTCAAATCTTGTTGAAAGTCGTAAAATCACTTCTGAAACATACGGAAACAAGTGTTTAAAGGTTGTTAAAAAGGTAATATAGCCTTCAACAACTCGACAAAGCAGTGGTTCATCAAAATCAAAGTTCAAAGCAAAAAAAGTTTCTCTTACCCTGTTGTATCTCAAATATTCCTTGTTAATGACACCATCTCTGTACTTTTTCCAGTAGGCCAGATTGATCGGACAATATACATCCATAAATTGGTCGATTTCGATATCGACCTCGAACTGCTCAAAAAGCAATTTAAAAGTAAGGGCTGAATTTTTTTCAAAATCCCATAGCGTGTGATCTAAATCAAAAAATAAGGTGTTAATTTCTGTTCTCATCAATAAATTGAATAAGATTTTCAAAATAAGTTGTGCCTGGTCTTTCGGCCAAGAATTCATTGGAAAACACAAATCGCAGGGTTCCACCAATTTTTTGAGTTTCATTGGCTACAGCTCTAAGATCACTAAAAGCCTGCTTAGCTGCCCTTCTATTTGCAAAAACCTGATTTGTCATAACAAAGGGGTGCACTTTTAAAGGTTGAACCATTTCTACATCCAAATCGTAAAAAAAATGTATGCTTGACGTTCCATTTCTAAAACCAATTTTATCCGCATATCCCATAGAAAAATCATCTCGTAATTCCGCGTCTATAAGTCGCTTGTAGTAGTGTGGCATGCGCAGATTCAATTTTGAATGTAGGGCATACCAAATTGGTCTGTGTATTTGTTTGGTGAGTTCTAATCGTTCTCTCTCTAAAGCATTACTGTCTTGAAGACCTAAATGAGATATCGATAAGGCAACCGTTTTATAATCTGCAACCGATTTAATCAGTCGATTTAATGACGAACGAAAGCGAGAAATGTTTTGGTCCTCATATAGATATTTACTGTATTCAAAGAAAAAACGCAACTTTATGTTAGAGAACTCCAATCGACTGATCAACTCATTATAGATTAAAAACGGATCTTCACTTCGCCCAGTCCAAACTGCAAATCGCGTCTTAATTGTGTTGAAATTGAATCTTGCGAGGTCACCTAAACTCTCCGTGAGGTGGCGCATCAATCCACGTCCACTGTATTTAAAGGCTTGAACCACATTCAAAGACAATTCATAATTCACCTCTAAAGCTCGTTTGGGAATTTGGTCAAAATGTTCCTGTAAACTCTGGTAAAAGGCATTCATCCACAGGTCAATTAAAGGCCTTTTAAGCGCATCTAATTTGTGTAAAACACTTAGCTCTGCCTTGAATTCGTTTTTAGGATTTTTAACATGAAATAAAATTTCCTCGTACCTGCTCAGTAAAAAAAAAGAAGCCGCAAATAAATCAAAAGGAATTTTACTCTTTTCACCAACCCCGAAGAAATAAGGAATGTCATTCCAATCTCCTGCAGTTACATCAATTGCTCTAACTCCCTTTTCAAAAAGTAAAGGATGGGATTCGATAAAAAACTCATTCTGAAGAGGCTGTTTGGCATAGGTAATTTTGGGGCCATCGTGCTTGATAAAGTCCTCCACTGAGGTAGTTAATTCAAAATCTAATTTTAAAATATTCTCAATGCACTGCTGGGTAATATAGCGCAGCCGATTCGATATTCTATGCGTGTAAATTAACAGCATTCCACAAGTTTAGTTTCAAAATTTTCAAACGAAAATCCTCCATAATTTCCAGAACTCATCATCAAATAAACCGTACGATCAGTAATCTGCTCATACAGGCGCTGTTCAAAAGCCTTTGCATCGGTATACACTTCAAGAGATGAGTTTTTAAATGCACTTCGAATTTCTTGCACACTTAATTCTGGCATATTTTTATGGGCTAACGATTCAGCCGTATAATAAACGATTGCCTCATCTGCCTCATCTAAACTGTGCGCATATTGTTTAATAAATTTGGCATTTAAAGAACTATAGGTATGTAGTTCGAAACAAGCGACAACTTTAAAGGAATCAAATTGTTCTTTTACCGCGGCCAAAGAAGCTCTCACCTTACTCGGCGCATGGGCAAAATCCTTAAATATTTTAATGTTTTTATGCTGACCCATAAGCTCTAATCGCTTTGAAGCACCTTTAAAAGAAGATATTGCTTCAAAAAAATCTGCAGCATCTACCCCCATTTGTTGACAGATCCATTGCGCTCCAGATATATTATTGACATTGTGCTGTCCAAAGACATCAATAGGTACTTTTCCTTCATCAGTTTCAATCATAGTGACACCATCTGAAATACTATGTTTAAGTGTTGTGTAGGGAAATTTACGAAGTGGTCTATCGCAGGATATTACTAATTCATTAACCTGAGCGTCTTCTTCATTGTAGGTTATACTACCTCCCTCGACTAATGTTTCTAGAAATATTGAAAATTGATTATTATAATCTTCGGCAGTCTTAAATACATTGATGTGATCCCATGCAATCCCACTAATTAAAGCAATATGGGCTTTGTATTTGTGAAATTTAGGACTCAAATCAATTGGTGAAGACAGATATTCATCGCCTTCTATGACTATGAAATCAGCATCAGAGAGTTTGACCATTCGGTCAAATCCAGTCAATTGAGCCCCGACTAAATAATCCGCTTCAATATCCCAATACTTTAAAACGTGTAAAATCATTGAAGTGATGGTGGTTTTTCCATGGCTCCCACCAATAACTACCCTTGTTTTTTCTTTTGCCTCTTCATAGATAAATTCAGGGTAAGAATAAATTTTAAGTTGTAGTTCCTCTGCTCTAAGCAACTCTAGATTGTCTTTTTTAGCGTGCATTCCTAAAATAACAGCATCGAGATCTCCTGTAATCTTTTCTGGAAACCAACCCATTTGAGCTGGCAACAAGCCCGAACTGTCCAATCTTGACTTAGAGGGTTCATAGATAGCATCGTCGCTACCGCTTATCAAATAACCCTTGTCGTGCATGGCCAAAGCCAAATTATGCATTGCACTTCCTCCAATGGCGATAAAATGAATTTTCATAGTAAAAGGTGTGCTACCACTTAAAAAGTTTCTAAATTTAATACCATAAAGATACTAACACTCTATAAAGACCTCGCCTATGAGATTAGAAAACCTTAATCAAATACAAGAAAAAGAAATGTTCCCCGGCCTCCATGGAAAATTATTTCACGGTGAACAATTGAGTTGGGCCTTTTGGAGAGTTGATGAAGGTTCAGCCGTTCCTGAACATCACCACATACACGAACAAATGATGTACGTCATCTCGGGACGATTTGAATTCTCCCTAGATGGCATCACTAAAATATGTGAAGCTGGAGACCTCATTCACATTCCCTCAAACCAATTTCATTCAGGTATAGCACTAACAGATTGTGTGTTAATGGATGTGTTTTCACCTGCTAGAGATGATTACAAATAAGTCATGAATATCTCACTTGAACATAAAACCGCTATTGTGGGTGGATGCAGCCGAGGAATTGGCGAAGGTGTTGCTCGTGTGCTTGCAAAGGCAGGAGCATCGGTCATTCTAATGAGTAGGAATGAAAAAGCATTGAAGCAATTATTAGAAGAATTACCCTGCTTGCATTCAGAACAAAAACATGAACTATTTCTGGTAGACTTTAACGATCATAAGGATTTTCAAAAGAAAGTAGATGTCTTTTTCAAAGAACATAAAGTAGATATACTAGTCAATAATACGCAAGGTCCTGAAGGGGGTTCAGCCTTAGAAAAAAAGATTGACGATTATCAAGAGGCCTTTGATTTACTGTTTAAAAATCATGTGTATATCACTGAAAAGGCCATTGGGTATATGATGGCTCAAAAATGGGGACGAATCATTAATATCGCTTCGATTTCAGTGAAAGAGCCTTTAAATTATCTAGTGCTTTCAAACGCTATTAGAGCTGCACTAACTACTTGGGCCAAGAGTATGGCAATTGACTTAGGGCCTTACAACATCACAGTAAATAATACACTCACGGGCTACTTCGACACCCAAAGAATTGCCGAGCTCAATCAGAAAAAAGCCGAGAAATTAAACATCAAAGCATCCGAGGTTAGAGACCAAATGATTGCCAATGTCCCCTTAAAACGGCTAGGAACTCCTGAAGAGTACGGTAATCTAGTTTGCTTTTTGGCCTCTGAACAGGGGTCTTACATAAATGGAGCAAATATTCCTATCGATGGTGGTTTATTGAAATCACTCTAAACATTTAGCAAGTTCCACAACTTATCTTTAAGAGTAGTAATACCCTTTTGAGCCACCGAAGAGATAAACATAAACTGTAACCCCGGGGCATTCGATTCTATTTCGTCTTTGAGTTCTGACATTAATTCTTCATCGAGCATGTCAGACTTGGAAATAACTAAAAAACGATCCTTATCTAATAACTCAGGGTTGTATCTCTTGAGTTCATCACATAAAATCCTGTACTCCTTGAGGTGATCTCCACTGTCAGCAGGAACTAGGAATAATAAAGTAGCATTGCGTTCAATATGTCTCAAAAAGTAATGTCCTAATCCTTTTCCCTCTGCAGCTCCTTCAATAATTCCAGGAATATCAGCCATAACAAAACTTTGGAAATCTCTGTACTCCACTATTCCCAAATTAGGTTTAAGCGTTGTGAATTCGTAATCTGCAATTTTTGGTTTAGCCGAGGTCATCACTGAAAGAAGGGTCGACTTACCCGCATTAGGAAAGCCTACAAGTCCCACATCGGCCAGAACTTTTAGCTCTAGAGTTATGTTTTTTTCTTCTCCTTCTAAACCACTCTGGGCGTAACGAGGCGTTTGATTTGTCGGACTTTTGAAATGCCAATTTCCACGTCCACCTAAACCCCCTTTGGCAACTACTAATTCCTGTGATTCTTCTGTGATTTCAGCAATAAAAGAGTCGTCCTCTGTATTTTTTAGTACGGTTCCAAGCGGGACATCGATATACACATCTTCACCATCTGCTCCAGTTGAGCGATTTTTGCTTCCGTGTTCACCGTGGCCTGCATTAAAATGACGTTTATATTTAAAGTTTAATAGCGTCCATAAATTGGAATTCGCTCTGATAATGACATGACCTCCTCGTCCTCCATCTCCTCCATCAGGACCTCCTTTGGCAACGTATTTTTCCCGGTGCAAATGTGAAGAACCTTTACCTCCGTTTCCTGAAAAAACATGAATCTTTGCGTAATCAACGAAATTACCTTCTGTCATAAATCTGCAACAATATGCTCTAATTTTAGCGCAATTTCATCAATACTACCAATACCATTTACTGCTACATACTTATTTTGTTTTTGATAGTAATCAATAAGCGGAGCTGTTTTTTGGTTATACTCATCAAAGCGATTTCTGATTTTAGATTCATCCGTATCGTCAGAACGACCGCTGTCTTTACCTCTTTGAACCAAACGCTGAATTAATATTTCATCTTCAGCTTCTAGGGAAATAGTCGCATTGATTTTCATCTTCTTGTCTAGCATTAAATCATCAAGAGCCTCAGCTTGTGCAGTAGTTCTAGGGAATCCATCAAAAATAAATCCATTGGCCTTAGGGTTTTTTTCGACCTCATCAGAAAGCATTTTAATCGTTACTTCATCGGGTACGAGTGCTCCATCATCAATGTAAGACTTTGCCAGTTGACCCAAGTCTGTTTGATTTTTGATATTATATCTAAATACATCTCCAGTAGAAATATGCACCCACTGTAGTTTTTCTTTTAATAAGGCTGCCTGAGTTCCTTTTCCTGCTCCAGGTTTTCCAAATAAAACAATGTTTTTCATTCGTTTTTATCAATTATATAAATAGCGTTCAAATTTCTCCCTTCTTCATTGTAATCGAGCCCGTAACCCACTACAAATTCACTTGGAATTTCACGACCGATATAGTCTATGGCATACTCTCCTTGATAAGTGTCTTTTTTATAGAGTAAAGAAGCTATTCTAAAGGAGTTGATTTTAGCGTTGCTAAACATGTCGACCAAAGTTTTCAAGGTTCTTCCACTATCGATAATATCCTCCAAAATGACAATATCATGTCCTTCTATGTCTTCACTGACCTCAAGAAGTGTCTGCACAAGTTGGGTAGAGGTTAAGCCTGAATAGGATGCTAATTTTACAAATGAGACTTTACAATCGCCTTCGTAATATGAAATAAAGTCACTCGTCAGCCGAAATGCTCCATTTAAAACGCCGACAAACAAAGGACTCTTGTCCTTGTAGTCTTTGTATACCTCAGCTGCCATCCGTTGAACAATTTGCTGAACCTCCTCAGTCGAAAGCAACTTTTTAAATTGAATATCATCGATAACCATCAAGCGAAATTAGTTAAAGAAAATTACAATTTTAGATTTGCCGTATTTTTGCCTTAATTAATGACATATGCAGTATTCAAGTTCAAGCTTTAAGCTCGGTATTTTAGGTGGAGGACAG
>NZIQ01000016.1 GCA_002691685.1 Flavobacteriaceae bacterium
AAACGATAGATGTCAACAGTATTAATTTTAACAGTAGTCGTATTAGTTGGAGTTGCCATTTGGCAAATGGGTAAGATTTTTGAGATTTCTCAACTAGGGACAAAGTCAAAAGTTCATTCTGGTGTTGCCAACGATGAAGACAATAAATATAACGGTTTTTTGATCTTTTTGTTTCTGGTTTTTATCTACGGAATTACCATATTTAGCTTTGCGCGATATACAAAGTTTTTATTGCCTATATCTGCTTCTGAACACGGTTTAGGTACTGACCAATTGATGTGGATTTCAATGGTCATAATTATGATCGTGCAGACCATTACGCAGTTTTTGCTGCACTACTTCGGATACAAATACCGGGGAAAAACAGGGCAAAAAGCACTCTTTTTCGCTGATAATGATAGATTAGAATTCATCTGGACAATCATTCCTGTAATTGTTTTAGCGGGACTCATCTTATACGGATTGTACGCATGGACGAACATCATGGATGTCAACGACGAGGACGATCCTCTAATTGTGGAGCTCTACGCACAGCAATTTAATTGGACAGCTAGATATGGTGGAGAAGACAACGTTCTCGGTGAAGCAAGTGTCCGGCTTATTGATATTAATCGTGCCAATGTATTAGGTCTAGATGAATCAGACCCCTACGCTGAAGATGATGTAATCGTGAAAGAATTACACCTACCCGTAGGACGTAAGGTTAACTTTTACATGAGATCACAAGACGTATTACATTCAGCCTATATGCCTCACTTCAGAGCGCAAATGAACTGTGTGCCCGGTATGGTAACTCAGTTTTCATTTACGCCCACCATAACTACGGAAGAAATGCGCTTACAGCCCGAGGTCATTGAAAAGGTAAGAAGAACAAATAAAATACGTGCAGAACGTGCAGCAAATGGCGAGCCTAATAGCGAACCATGGGAATTTGATTATCTTCTTCTGTGCAACAAAATATGCGGAAAATCGCATTACAACATGCAAATGAAAATCATTGTTGAATCTGAAGAAGATTACAACAAATGGATAGCAGAGCAGAGGTCTTTTATAGAAACTGTGGCTCCTGTACAATAAAACGAAATTGAATTAAAAAAACTGTTATGGCTCACGATTTAGAACACCATCACAAAGAAACATTTATTACGAAGTACATCTTTAGTCAAGATCATAAGATGATTGCTAAGCAATATTTGATTACAGGATTAATTACGGGATTTATAGGTATTGCGATGTCCTTATTGTTCCGAATGCAATTGGCATGGCCAGGAGAATCTTTTCCTGTTTTCCAAGCCATATTAGGAAAATGGGCTCCTGACGGAGTAATGGATGCGGATATTTATCTCGCTCTTGTAACCATCCACGGAACACTTATGGTCTTTTTTGTATTGACTGCCGGATTGAGTGGAACTTTTAGTAACCTGCTTATTCCATTGCAGATTGGGGCACGCGATATGGCTTCTGGATTTTTGAACATGCTTTCTTATTGGATGTTCTTTGTTTCTAGTGTCATTATGGTGGCTTCCATTTTTATAGAATCTGGACCAGCCGCTGCTGGATGGACAATTTATCCACCACTTTCAGCCTTACCTCAAGCTCAACCTGGTTCTGGTACGGGGATGACTATGTGGCTTTTCTCCATGGCTATATTCATTGCATCTTCTCTATTGGGGTCATTGAATTATATTGTTACGGTATTGAACCTCAGAACAAAGGGTATGACTATGACCAGATTACCTTTAACGATTTGGGCGTTTTTTGTTACGGCTATTATTGGAGTAGTATCTTTCCCAGTTCTGCTATCTGCAGCATTACTATTACTCATGGATCGCAGTTTCGGAACTTCTTTCTTCCTTTCGGATATTTTTATTCAGGGAGAGGTTTTACACTACCAAGGGGGGTCTCCTGTTCTATATGAGCACTTGTTTTGGTTCTTAGGTCACCCTGAGGTATACATCGTTTTATTACCGGCTTTAGGAATTACTTCTGAAGTTATGGCTACCAATGCGAGAAAACCGATTTTTGGATATAGAGCGATGGTTGCATCTATTATTGCAATCGCTTTCTTGTCAACAATTGTTTGGGGTCACCATATGTTTATTTCAGGAATGAATCCATTCTTAGGATCTGTGTTTACATTCACCACCCTACTTATTGCAATTCCATCGGCTGTCAAAGCATTTAATTATATCACCACACTCTGGAAAGGAAACCTTCAGCTTAACCCTGCGATGTTATTCTCAATCGGGTTAGTATCAACCTTTATTACAGGAGGATTAACGGGTATTATTTTAGGTGACAGTGCTTTGGATATCAATGTTCACGATACTTACTTCGTAGTGGCTCATTTCCACTTAGTAATGGGTATTTCTGCACTTTACGGATTATTTGCCGGAGTTTACCACTGGTTCCCTAAAATGTTCCAAGGTAGAATGCTGAATAAGAATTTAGGATATGTACACTTTTGGGTTACTGCTATATGTGCCTATGGTGTATTCTTTCCAATGCACTTTGTCGGAATGGCTGGTGTACCGAGAAGATATTATCAAAACACAGCATTCCCTATGTTTGATGAATTACAAGATGTTCAAGTGCTAATGACCATGTTTGCTTTAATTGCTGGGGCAGCTCAATTGGTATTTGTTTATAACTTTATACACAGTATTTTTTATGGAAAGCGCGGACCTCAGAATCCTTGGAATTCCAATACACTAGAGTGGACTGCTCCTCAAGAACACTTCCACGGAAACTGGGAAGGGGCTATTCCAGAAGTTCACCGTTGGCCTTACGATTACAGTAAGACCTACGAAAATGGAGAATACATTATCGAGGCTCAAGATTTCGTTCCTCAGCACATTCCATTGCAAGAGAATGAAGAAGAGCTGAATCACTAAGCTCAAACCTAATAAAATTTAAAGGCCTTTCTAAGAAAGGCCTTTTTTTTTGGTGAGCTCAATAGATGAATATTGGTTATTTTTATAACTCAAGAACAAGGAGAACATGAATAGTCATTTAGATGCCAGTGGAGCTCATTTTGAATCTGAAGATCACGAAGTAGAAAAGGTATTACGCCCTAAAGGCTTTGATGACTTTACAGGACAGGATGCTATTCTTGAAAACTTAAAAGTCTTTGTAGAAGCAGCCAATTTGAGAAATGAGGCCTTAGATCATACCCTTTTACACGGACCACCTGGTCTTGGAAAGACTACTCTGGCCAGCATCTTAGCCAATGAGCTGGATGCAGCCATTAAAATCACTTCTGGGCCAGTCTTAGATAAACCTGGAGATCTAGCTGGTTTATTGACCAATTTAGAAGAAAGAGATGTGCTATTCATTGACGAGATACATCGCTTATCTCCTGTGGTGGAGGAATACCTCTATTCGGCAATGGAAGATTTCAAAATTGATATTATGATTGAATCTGGTCCTAATGCAAGAACGGTTCAGATAAATCTAAAACCTTTTACACTTGTCGGTGCAACGACCAGATCTGGTCTGCTCACTGCCCCTATGAGAGCTCGTTTTGGCATACAAAGTCGTCTTTCTTATTATTCCACACCACTGTTGTCTCATATCGTACAACGATCTGCAGGAATACTGAATGTGCCAATAGGTGAAGAGGCCGCTATTGAAATTGCAGGAAGAAGTAGGGGAACCCCTAGAATATGTAATGCGCTATTGAGGAGAGTACGAGATTTTGCCCAAATTAAAGGAGATGGTACTATTGATATTAAAATAGCACAATATGGATTGAATGCCTTGAATGTAGATACCCATGGTTTAGACGATATGGACAATCGAATCTTATCAACTCTTATCGATAAATTTAAGGGTGGCCCAGTAGGAATTAACACTTTGGCAACAGCGGTTTCAGAAAGCCCTGAAACCATAGAAGAAGTATACGAACCTTTTCTCATTCAAGAGGGGTTTATTGTTCGTACCCAAAGAGGTCGAGAAGCAACCGAGGCAGCCTACAAACACTTGGGTCGAAGCCGACCATCCAACACTATGGATTTATTTAAAAACGAATAAAACATTGAATCAAGGAGCAAAATACGCGTCTCTAATTAAAGAGAAGGCCAGGAATTTAGGTTTTATGGCTTGCGGAATTTCAAAGGCTGATTTTTTAGAAGAACAAGCTCCAAGACTTGAAAAGTGGCTTAAGCAGGGACATCATGGAGAAATGTCCTATATGGAACGCAATTTTGATAAACGACTCGATCCAAGGCTTTTAGTTGACGATGCAAAGTCCGTTGTTAGTCTACTCTATAATTATTATCCATCTGAAGAAAACAGAATCGCCACAGATTCATACAAGATTTCAAAATACGCATACGGTCAAGATTATCACAAGGTGATTAAAGATTTACTCTTTGAACTCTTACATGAGATTCAGCGTGAAATCGGTGAAGTACACGGCCGTGTTTTTGTGGACTCTGCACCCATCTTAGAGAAAGCTTGGGCAGAGCGTTCGGGTTTGGGCTGGGTTGGTAAAAACACCAACTTAATTCAAAAACAAACAGGATCTTATTTTTTTATTGCAGAACTTATTATCGATTTAGAGCTTGAAGCAGACTCACCCATTACGGATCACTGTGGTTCTTGCACAGCTTGCATTGATGCCTGTCCAACGCAAGCGATAATAGAGCCCTATAAACTTGACGGCAGCAAATGCATATCTTATTTCACCATAGAGTTGAAAGAGGAGATTCCACAGGCGTATAAAAACCAATTTGAAGATTGGATTTTCGGCTGTGATATATGTCAAGATGTTTGTCCTTGGAATAAGTTTTCAAAACCACACGGACAAAAGCTATTTGAATTACCCGAGGCCTTAAAATCTTTCGAAAAGGCAGATTGGCAGGAGTTGACTGAGGCGACTTTTGGAAGACTATTTAAGGAGTCTGCTGTCAAGCGCACAAAATACGGGGGTTTAAAACGTAATATTGATTTTGTCAGTACTGAAAAGTAATTATCTTGCACGTGAACTAAACTTAACTAATGATGAATCAATTGCAAAATATCGATTTAATCGTCATTTTTTTGTACCTAATAGGTATAATTATCTACGGTATTTCTAAATCTAAACGCTCAAGTTCAGAAGATTATTTTCTTGGAGGACGAACGATGAGTTGGCCTATTGTGGGAATAGCATTGTTTTCAGCAAATATCTCCAGTTCAACCCTTGTGGGCTTGGCTTCCGATGGATTTCAAACCAATATCAACGTTTACAACTACGAATGGTACGCCGTGGTAATCCTGATAATTTTTGCCATATTCTTTTTACCTTTTTATTTAAAATCTGGGGTGTATACAATGCCGGAATTTTTACAAAAACGCTACGACAAGCGTTCTAGATATTATTTCTCATTAATCACCATCATTGGAAATGTAATGGTCGATACTGCAGCGGCACTATATGTTGGTTCGATTGTGCTAAAGCTACTTTTCCCCGAAGTCTCATCGACAACCATTATTATTTTATTGGCCATTGCGGCGGCGGCTTATACTATTCCGGGAGGGCTTAATTCAGTAATTCAGACTGAAGTAATTCAAGCTGTATTATTAATTATAGGCTCATGTCTAATCACTTATTTTGCTTTTGATCAGCTAGGTGGGGGATGGAGCACAATGATGAGCTCTTTGGATGAATTATTAGCAGCAGGAGGAGTTGATTTTGGTGAAAGAGCAGCAAATGGAAAATACATTCCCACAAACGCGGATGAGGTCTTTAGTGTTGTTCGTCCAAGCAATGACGAATTTATGCCGTGGTGGGGTTTAATTTCGGGCGTAGCATTATTGGGCTTTTATTTTTGGGCCAATAATCAATTTATGGTACAGCGTGTATTAGGGGCTAAAGACTTAAATCATGGACGTTGGGGCGCATTATTTGCGGGGTTTTTAAAGCTCCCTGTGATCTTTATTATGATTGTTCCAGGGGTATTGGCACTGTTGTTATTTAACACACTAGATATAAGTGAACTTGGCTACATGACAGCTAATGGCGTTTGTGAAAACTTGAGTGATTGTCCTAATTTGACTTATCCGGTACTGTTATTTCAATTATTGCCAAGTGGAATTTTGGGCTTGGTAGTAGCTGGTTTACTGGCGGCAATGATGTCTTCGGTATCTGCTACCTTTAATTCGGCTTCAACACTAATCACTATGGATTTTGTCAAACAATTAAAGCCTGATTTGAGCAGCCAACGTTTGGTACGAGTAGGGCAGTTATCTACACTTATTCTCGTTGTTTTGGCTTCTGCTTGGGTACCTTATATTGAACAAGTAAGCGACTCATTGTGGGGGTATTTACAATTAGTCATTGCGTTTACATCGCCTCCAGTTGTCTCGGCATTTGTTTTAGGCCTTTTCTGGAAAAAGGCAAACCGTCATGGTGCTTTTTTCAGTCTTATAGGAGGAGGAATGTTTGCAGTGTTTATGATATTGTCTATATCATTTGGTTGGAGTACATACATCAATGAACTGCACTTTTTAGCCAAAGCGAATCTTTTATTCGCCATTAGTGTGTTGGTTCATATCGTTGTGAGTCTGTCAACGGCTGCACCTGATGCAGCGGTGGTAGCCAATTTTACTTATAAAAAATCTATTTACGATCAAGAGACAGAAGAATTAAAGTCACTTCATTGGTATCAGAACTACAGAATTCTCGCTATAATTTTAGGTGTGATCACCGTTATCGTCGTTGGATTTTTTTGGTAATTAATTGAGATTCATTCTATAGAATAGATTCAAAAGAATTAATTTTAATTGAAAATTCTAGGTTTATGAGCAATTCAAAGCAAAAAAGAGAGGCTTTAGTTTATCACGCAAAGCCTTCTCCAGGAAAAATTGCTATCATCCCCACTAAACCCTACCAAACACAAAGAGATCTAGCACTAGCTTATTCTCCTGGGGTTGCGGAACCCTGCTTAAAGATAGAAGCTGAGGCAGATGACGTTTATAAGTACACTTCGAAAGGAAATATTGTTGCGGTTATCTCCAATGGGACAGCCGTTTTAGGTTTAGGCGATATTGGTCCTTTGGCTGCTAAGCCGGTTATGGAGGGTAAATGCCTTCTTTTCAAAATATTTGCAGATATTGATGGAATTGACATTGAAGTAGACACAAAAAATGTCGATGAATTCGTTGAAACAGTGAAGCGAATCGCTCCTTCTTTTGGGGGAATAAACTTAGAGGACATCAAGGCTCCAGAAGCTTTTGAAATAGAACAGCGTCTTATAAAAGAGCTCGATATCCCAGTGATGCATGACGATCAACACGGAACTGCAATTATTTCTGCTGCAGCACTTTTAAATGCGTTGGAGTTAGCGAACAAAAAAATAGATGAAGTAAAAATTGTGGTAAGTGGGGCAGGAGCGGCTGCAGTTTCTTGCACACGACTCTACAAAGCATTTGGTGCCAAATCAGAACATATTGTAATGCTAGACAGCAAAGGTGTTATTCGAAAAGACAGAACAAATTTGACTGCTCAAAAACTAGAGTTTGCATCTGATCGAAAAATAGACACCTTAGAAGAGGCTTTAGTCGATGCAGATGTTTTTATTGGATTGTCCATTGCTGATATTGTCACTCCCGAAATGCTCAAAACAATGGCTGCTAATCCTATCGTGTTTGCTATGGCCAACCCAGACCCAGAAATTGCTTATGATTTAGCCATTCAAACAAGAGAGGATATCATCATGGCTACGGGTAGATCTGATCATCCTAATCAGGTCAACAATGTTTTAGGGTTTCCATTTATTTTTAGAGGAGCTCTAGATGTGCGCGCACGTAAAATTAATGAAGCTATGAAAATGGCTGCAGTAAGAGCATTAGCCGATTTGACAAAAGAACCGGTTCCTGAGCAGGTCAACATTACCTATGATATCACTAAACTCACCTTTGGAAAGGACTATATTATACCGAAACCTTTCGATCCACGGTTAATTAGCAAAATACCTATTGCTGTAGCACAAGCTGCTATCGATAGCGGGGTGGCTCGTAAAGAAATCAAAGATTGGGAGCGTTATGAAGAGCAATTAATTGTCCGCTCCGGTAATGATGATAAGTTTGTTCGTTCGATGCAAGCTATTGCTAAGAAAAACCCGAAGAGAGTTGTGTTTGCAGAAGCAGATCAAATAGATGTGCTCAAAGCAGCTCAATACGTACACGACGAAAATATAGCTACCCCTATTTTACTTGGTGACCTAGAAGTGATTTTGAGTCTTAAGGATGAAATTGAATTTGACGCTGACATTGAAATCATCGATCCGAGTAGTGAGAATGAGCGAAGTAAGCGACATGAATTCGCAGAGTTATTATGGCAAACTAATCGACGAAAAGGATTGACCAAGTACCATGCGAAGTCCATTATGATTCAACGCAATTATTTTGCTTCGATGATGGTAAGAACTGGTGCCGCTGACGCAATGATTTCGGGTTACTCCAGAGCCTTCCCGATGGTATTACGCCCAGTTTTTGAGGTCATAGGAACAGCAGAAGGTGTTCAAAAGGCAGCGACAATGAATGTGATGTTAACCAGCAGAGGTCCATTGTTTTTAGCCGATACCGCTATAAATGTAGACCCTACGGCAGAGGAACTTGCTGAAATCGCGCTAATGACTGCCAATGCGGTTAAAGATCTTGGTTATAAACCAATAATTGCTATGCTTTCTCATTCGAATTTTGGTTCCTCAAAAAAGCAGCAAGCAGTGAAAGTTAGTCAGGCAGTACAAATGATGCACAAATACTATCCTGAAATTGATATCGATGGAGAGGTTCAATCTGATTTTGCACTTAATCCAGAAATGACTGCAAATGATTTTCCTTTTTCAAAACTGACGGGTAAAAAAGTGAACACTCTTATTTTTCCAAATCTCGATGCGGCTAATATTACCTATAAACTAATGAAAGAGTTACACGGTGTAAAATCTATAGGGCCGATAATGTTAGGCTTGAATCATCCAGTTCACATTTTACAACTTAGAGCTAGTGTGGATGAAATAGTAAATATGGCAACTTTCGCCGTAGTCGATGCACAAAAACAAACAACCAAATGATTACATTCTTAAGAGGAAGACTTATAGAAAAGAATCCTACGCATGTTATTGTTGAGTGTAATGGAGTAGGATATCATGTTGATATATCCTTACACACTTATGGTTTAATTCCCGACCAAGAATCAGTTCAAGTACACACTTATCTTCAAATTAAAGAAGATAGTCATACCCTATATGGATTTTTTGACACCAGTGAACGAGAAATCTTTAAGCTCTTAATTAGTGTAAATGGAATTGGGGCTTCAACAGCAAGAACAATGTTGTCTTCTTTAAATCCAGATGAAATTGGAACAGCTATAGCTCAAGAAGATGTAAAGAAAATACAAAGCGTTAAGGGAATTGGATTAAAAACTGCCCAGCGCGTAATTATTGATTTAAAAGATAAAATAAGTAAGGTTGAACTCACCGAAAATTTTGTAGGTATTGGTGCTGCTCTGCAGCAAAAAGATGAGGCCATTTCGGCTTTAGAAGTTTTGGGATATCACAAGAAATCATCAGAAAAAATTATTGATGCACTGTTAAAAATAGACGCAGATATGTCCGTTGAGCAATTGATAAAACAAGCGTTAAATCGTCTTTAGGATATATGGTTCAAAGAATCAAGAAAAATGTAATCGTCTTCTTTTTGCTTGGAGTTTCATTGAGCTCTGCGCAAGAGCAGACTGCATCTGATACTGTTCCAACGGGCCCTTCAATAGGAAAATTACCTGCTCTAACCTATGATGGATTTCAATCGAAGTACACCTATGATGCCATGTCAAATCAATATATTCTGAGATCATATCTCGGTGCAAATACGATTGGTTTTCCAAAAATTTTAAGTCCTGAGCAGTATTTCGAGTTGGTTAAAAAAACACAAATCAAATCGTATTTTAAAACTAAAACAGAAGCTGTTGACGGAAGAACTAGTGGGTCTCAAGAGAATCAAAGAAACTTGTTGCCAGAGTTCTACATCAATAACGATTTTTTTGAAACCGTATTTGGAGGAAATGAAATTGAAATTATTCCAAGTGGTTCAATAGCAGTTGATTTAGGTGTTTTGTGGCAAAAGAACGACAACCCTTCACTTTCACCTCGAAACCGCACCAATACTTCCTTTGATTTTGATCAAAGGATTGGCGTGGGAATTAATGGAAAAATAGGGGAGCGACTTCAAATCAACGCCAATTACGATACTGAAGCTAGTTTCGATTTTCAAAACATATTTAAATTAGATTATACTCCTACTGAGGACGATATCATCCAAAGTATTGAAATTGGTAATGTGAATATGCCTCTAGCCACATCTCTGATTCAAGGGGCAGAACGATTATTTGGGGTGAAGACCCAATTGCAATTTGGCAAGACAACGGTTACGGCAGTGTTCTCAGAACAGCAATCACAAAATAATTCTATTCAAGTACAAGGAGGAGCAGCTGTTAACGAATTTGAATTGAGCCCTATTGATTATGACGAAGATCGACATTTCTTTTTGGCTCAATACTTTAGAAATCAATATGACGGAGCCCTAGAAAACTATCCATTTATCAACTCTCAAATTCAAATTACACGTCTTGAAGTATGGGTGACCAACAGAAGTCAACAAACTCAAAACATAAGAAATATTGTAGCCATACAAGACTTGGGTGAGCCGAATATTGAGGATACACGAATTGGACGTTTGCGTCCTGATTTGATTGATTTTTTAAATCCGCAATCCGCAGTAGGATTACCTCAGAACAAGGCCAATAAATTCAATCCGGTAAACAATGGTGCTCCGACTTACTTGACTAGTGCTATCAGATCTATCGCCACCGTTGAGCAGGGGTTTGACATTCCCTCATACACTATAAATCAAGGATTTGATTACAGTTATTTAGAGAATGCTAGAAAGCTAGAAATTGGCCGCGATTATCAGCTCAATGAACAGTTGGGATACATTTCTCTGCGTCAAAAATTAAGTAACGATGAGGTTTTGGGAGTTGCCTATCAATACACCTATAATGGTGAAGTATATCAGGTTGGAGAATTTGCCAATGGAACAGCTTCTATACCTACAGGTGATTTAAATCCTTCAGATAATCAAAATCTTGTGGTCAAGATGCTTAAGAGCAATATTACCAATGTCAATGATCCTATTTGGGACTTGATGATGAAAAATATTTACGCCACTGGTGCTTTTGGACTTACTCAGGAAGATTTCAAAGTTCAAATTTTTTATAACGATCCCAGTCCGAGAAATTATATTACCCCTGCAGAGGGAAGTAGTTTTTGGCCAACAGCATTTACAGACCGCAGTTTACTTAATATTTTCAATTTTGACCGCTTAAATATTTATCGGGATTTACAAGAAAAAGGAGATGGTTTTTTTGATTATTTAGAAGGAGTCACAATCGATTCAGAAAATGGATTAATTCTTTTCACCAAGGTAGAGCCTTTTGGGTCTTTTCTTTTTGAATCCTTGCGCTCACAGGAAAAAGAGAATTATGAGGATGAAAACAGTCAATCTTATAATCCCAATCAAGATAAATTCGTCTTTAGAGATCTTTATGCTAAAACCAAAGCCGCTTCTCTTCAAAACGCAGAAAAGAATAGATTCCGAATCAAAGGAAGTTATAAAAGTCAATCTGGTTCTTCTGGAATTCCAATAGGGGCCTTCAACGTGGCAAGAGGATCGGTTCGGGTTACCGCAGGAAGTCGAATTCTACAAGAAGGTATCGACTATACGGTAGATTATCAAGCTAGTACCGTTCAAATATTAGATCAGAGTATTCAAAACAGTAATTTACCTATCCAAATAAGTGTTGAAGACAATGCTGTATTTGGTCAACAAACTAGGCGATTTAGTGGTATCAATGTGGATCATGTCTTCAATGATAAGCTTAGAATTGGAGCAACCTGGTTAAATCTAAGTGAACGACCATTAACTCAAAAAGCAAACTTCGGGGTAGAGCCTGTCAACAATACCGTTTATGGATTTAACGGTCAGTTCAGCACTGAGCTTCCTATTTTAACTCGAATTGCCAATTTATTTCCAAATGTTGAAACGGAGGTCCCCTCTAAAGTTTCTATTCGAGCAGAGTTTGCTGCTTTAAGACCCAATGCACCTAGAATTGCTGATTTTAATGGAGAGACTACTTCATACATTGACGATTTTGAAGGAGCTCAAGCATTTTTAGATATTAAAGGAGCACAATCATGGTCAATGTCTTCTGCACCTTTAGCCTATTTTCAAGATGGTTTAGAAGGGTCAGGGCCCACAGATTCAAACAACCTCATAAACGGTTATGGCAGAGCAAAATTAGCGTGGTATTCTATCGACCCTATTTTTTATACTTCACAACGTCCGTCTTCTCTTAATCTTGACGACATTTCAGCAAATGAGACAAGACGTATTTTTATCGACGAGATATTCCCTCAAATTGATATTGCTCAGGGGCAAACTACGGTACAAAGCACTTTAGATCTCGTTTATTATCCTCAGCAAAAAGGTCCTTATAACAACAATTCAAATTTCGATCAGCGCAGCGATGATCAAAAATGGGGAGGAATAACTAAGGCTTTAAACACAACAAACTTCGAACAGGCCAACATTGAGTATATACAATTTTGGCTCTTAGACCCTTATATTGATGGGATTACCCAAACTCAAGGGGAGTTGGTATTCAACATTGGTAATATTTCTGAAGATATTTTGAAAGATGGCCAAAAACAATATGAAAACGGTTTGGCAGTTCAAGATGCCCTGAACAACAGTATAGCTAGTAGTTGGGGCGTTGTTCCTAACAAACAATCCCTGGTATACGCCTTCGACGCAGATGACAGCAATAGGCAGCTACAAGATTTAGGTTATGATGGCCTTGGAGATGCATCAGAATCAAGTATATACACATCTAATTCCGGAGAAGATCCGGCCTTGGACAATTATGAATATTACCTCAATAGAGATGGCGGAATTTTAAATCGCTATTTCAATTTCAATAATCCACAAGGAAATGCCCCTACTGCAGTTTCTGATACGGATAGAGGATCTACAACTTTACCAGATGTAGAGGATGTTGACAGAGATTTGACCATGAACACGGTCAACGCTTATTTTGAATATCGCATACCTATAGGACCTAACACTACTATAAACGACAGATTTGTAACTGATATTAGAACAGGTGAAACTCAATTATTGCCTAATGGACAGCAGCTTAACCGACGTTGGATTCAATATAAAATTCCTTTATCTGAATTTGATTCTGCAGTAGGTGGGATCACTGATTTCAGATCGATGAGTTTTTTGCGATTGTATTTAACAGGTTTCAGTTCGACTACTGTTTTGCGTTTTGCTACCTTGGATTTAGTTCGTGGAGATTGGAGAAATTATACCCGTAGTTTACAGCCTTTAGTAGATGCGAATTATCAAGATGATGGAACGCTAGTAGATGTAAATACTGTCAACATAGAGGAAAATACCAATAGAACTCCTATTCCTTATACACTTCCTCCAGGAGTAGTTCGGGAACAAATCAACACCAATAATACCATTATACGACAAAATGAACAATCATTGTCATTTAGAGTGGAACAGCTCGAACCTGGAGATGCTAGGGGAGTATTTAAAAACGTAAATCTGGATTTAAGACAATATAAGCGGTTAAAAATGTTTATGCATGCTGAGTCTATTTTTGAAAACGACTATTTAC
The DNA here is from genome assembly GCA_002691685.1 of Flavobacteriaceae bacterium. Lineage (GTDB taxonomy): Bacteria > Bacteroidota > Bacteroidia > Flavobacteriales > Flavobacteriaceae > UBA3478. The sequence goes on from NZIQ01000016.1 coordinate 13,733, forward strand.
CTGAGGATTTACCTATCGTAAGCTTTGTAAGATTGGGAACAGATTTTGTTGAAAATTATTATCAGGTTGAGCTCCCATTAAAGTTTTCTGATTACAGCAGCATTACTTCTGAAGAGGTTTGGCCTAACGAGAATGATTTGGATATCAACTTTGATGACTTAAAACGCATTAAATCTCAAGCGATTGCTAATCAAACTTTAAATGAACTCAGATATTTCGAAAATATAGAAGGAGAATGGATTGAGGTTAATGCAAATCAAAGCCGGACACTAGGGACCATGAGAATTGGAATAAAAGGAAATCCTTCCTTGGGAAGTGTTAGGGCGCTTATGATCGGTGTGTTGAATCAAGACGATCAGTATGCAAGAGCTGAGGTTTGGTTTAATGAAATGCGCTTAGCTGGTTTTGACAACGATGGTGGTTGGGCAGCAATCGCCGCTATGGATGCTAATATGGCTGATTTGGCTAATGTTACCGCAAGCTGGAACACCTCTACCTCAGGATTCGGTGGTATAAATCAATCTCCAAATCAAAGGGCAAGAGCCGACATGAATAGATATGATGTCGTGAGTTCGTTGGATGCTGGAAAGCTACTGCCTTCGAAGTGGAATGTAAGAATACCATTGAATTACGGATTTTTCAAAAGTTTAGTCACCCCAGAATTCGACCCAGTATATGAAGATTTGAAGCTTTCCGATCGTATTGCTGCCGCCTCTACCGCAGAAGAAGCTGAACAGATTCGAAAACAGGCTGAAGATTATACGCTTAATCGTACTGTTTCTTTAAATGGTTTACGCAAAGAAAGAGGCGCAGAGGCTAAAGCGAATTTTTTCGATATTGAGAATTTCACCTTCAATTTTGCGCATAGCAAGACCAATCACAGGGACTTTGAAATAGAGGACTTAATCGATGAAAATATAAATGCTTCTGTATCTTATAGTCACAGCTTCAAGCCAATTACCATAGCTCCATTGGCTAAAAAAGATTCTATTTTGAAAAGTGACTATTGGAAATGGTTAAAAGAAGTGAATCTAAATTTGTTACCCTCTTCGGTCAGTTTCAGAAGTAACTGGATAAGAAGTTTTAACCAACAGCGTTATCGTCAAGTTTTAGAACCTGGCGTGGACGCATTGGCCCTTCCTTTATTACAACAACGAAATTATCAATTTAATTGGCAGTACAGTTTAAATTACAATATCGCCAAATCACTCAAGGTGAATTTTAGTGCGAATCAAAATAGTATTGTCAGAAATTATTTTAAAACTGATGATACAGTAAACGCTGAAGAAATAAATGAAGATGCGCAGATTTGGGATGGATTTTTTGATTTAGGAGAACCCAACCGTTACAGTCAGCAAATGCAACTGAATTATCAATTGCCTTTTGATAAAATCCCATTCTTAAAATTCATGAGTGCGCAGTATACTTATACTAGTAACTTCGATTGGCAGAGAGGGGGAGAGGCGCTGCGACAATTCGCTGGAAGTGAAATTAACAGTGTTCAGAATGCAAATACCCAATCTCTCGTCATCAATGCCAATTTTCAAGGCCTGTATCAATTTCTTGGATTAAAGGGAGGAGCAAAAAAAGGTATTGGAAAAACATTTAAAGACGCACTTACCGCAGTTAAAAGAGCTTCGATTAGTTTTACAGAAAACAAAGGAAAGTACATTCCAGGGTATACCCAATCTATAGGGCTTTGGGGAACACTTGAACCAAGTTTAGGTTTTGTATTTGGGTCACAGCAAGATGTACGATTTGAAGCTGCACGAAAAGGATATCTAACTACTTTTCAAGAGTTCAACGCTCAGTATTTGGACAACACCAATACTCAAGCTACACTTGCGGCGACCATTCAACCTAGTCGATCTTTAACCATTGATCTTGCAGCAGATCGCAGATACAATTCGAGCTATGCTGAGCGTTTTCAAATTGAAACAGCTGTTGATGGAGCTTTTAATTATGTAAATCTACTAGGTAATCAAAACGGTAATTTTAGCATTACAAGTAGTATGATTAGAACTGCATTTAGTGAGTCTAATACAGCAGAAGATTCTGCTCTTTTTCAAAAATTCAGAGAGAACAGATTGGCAATCGCAAATCGATTGGCGGCAAATTTATCAGATGGAGCCGTCTTAAGAGATGAGGATGGGTTTCCCAATCGCTACGGAAAAACAAGTCAAGATGTTTTATTTCATTCCTTTTTTGCGACCTACACTGGAGCGGATACCCAGAACTCTGATTTGAGTACGTTTAAATCCTTACCTATACCCAATTGGACTTTAAAGTATACTGGACTTATGAATTCGGACTGGTTTAAGGATAAATTCCAGCGTTTCAGTCTGACACATGCCTACAGGTCTGCATTTAGTATCAATTCGTTTCAGACCAATTTATCTCGAAATGATGGTCTTTACAATATCGAGAATCAAGATATCAAACCTGAACTTATTATGAATAATGTTGTTTTAAATGACCAGTTCAACCCCTTGATTCGAGTAGATTTTGAAATGAAAAACAGCCTTAGTGTATTGGCAGAGATCAAAAAGGACCGTGCCTATTCTTTGAGTTTTGACAATAATTTACTTACCCAAATCAGTGGCACAGAATTGACATTAGGTTTGGGATACCGTTTAAAAGATTTGCAATTCAGCTCAATGGTTGGACAGAGCAGAAGGGTGTTTCAAGGAGATTTAAACATCAAGGCAGATATTTCTATACGAGACAACATTACAATCTTGAGAAGTATCACCTCTGACAATCGGCAAATCACATCTGGGCAACGTTTGTTTTCCACAAGAATAAGCGCTGATTACGCCCTTACAAAGAATATTAATGCCCTCTTTTTCTACGATCAAAACTTTTCTAAATTCAAGGTTTCAACAGCCTTTCCTCAGCAAACCATTAACACTGGTTTTTCACTGCGATACAATTTTGGAGATTGATGTTAAACCTACTTTGAGATAGTTTGGTTTTCGCTTAAATTTGAGAAAACTAAATTGTGAACTGAATGAACATACCTGAAAATTTAAAATACACCAAAGACCACGAATGGATTCGTGCAGAAGGTGATACAGCAATTGTAGGTATTACAGATTTTGCTCAAGGCGAATTAGGTGATATCGTATATGTAGAAGTGGAGACTGTTGATGAAGATATCACTAAAGATGAGGTCTTTGGAACCGTTGAGGCTGTTAAGACCGTCTCTGATCTTTTTATGCCCTTAAGTGGAACCGTCACCGAATTCAATGAAAAATTAGATGACGAGCCTGAACTCGTCAATTCAGATCCCTACGGAGAAGGTTGGATGGTAAAAGTTCAACTCTCAGATTTAGAAGAAATCACTGACTTATTGGACGCAGAGGCCTACAAAACCTTAATTGGTGGATAAAATTCTAAAGTTTAAGTTTAGAATAGCTTTTGTTGTTTGGATTTTGGGAATAACTACTTTGAGTTTTGCGCAATTGGAGAATGACCTGCTATCAATCGAATTGTTCGTAGGCTTCGACAAAGTCGTTCATACCCTCTTTTACTTAGGCTTTACTTTTTTGTTATCCCTTGGTTTTGTGGAGTATAAACGTGCAGAATTAACCGTCAAACAACTCATTGTGATCGGACTTATATCGGCTTCTTATGGATTGTTGATTGAATATTTACAACAAGAATTAACTAGCTCAAGACAGGCAGAGTTCTATGATATTTTGGCGAATTTGACGGGTACTTTAGTTGCAGTATTATTTTTGAAGTACACCTCTTGGTACTATAGACATTTAAATTAGTCAAATATTTATAGCACTTTTAGAATTAATAATTAAATTAGCGTTTATCAAATAGATTATTATGGAACTGAAAAAGAATCCGAAAGCAGACATCAATCAAAACAGCAGCTTCTATTTTGTGATAGGTTTGGCTGTTGTAATGCTTGTTGTTTGGAGAGCTCTAGAATACAAAAAATACGATAAGACGAATGATTATGACATCGCTTTAAATATAGAGGATCAATTAGATGAGGAAGTGCCGATGACCGAACAAATCAAAACTCCCCCACCTCCCCCACCTCCAGCAGCTCCTGAAGTAATTGAAGTTGTTGAAGATGAAGAAGAGGTTGAAGAAACTGTAATTGAATCAACTGAAACTTCACAAGAAGAAGAAGTTATTGAAATAGAAGATGTAGAAGTCGACGATTTCGACGAGGACATTACTGTTCCTTTTGCTGTAATTGAAGACGTTCCTGTTTTTCCAGGATGCGAGGGTTCAAGTAATAAGAAAAAGTGCTTCCAAGAAATGATGCAAAAACACATTAGAAAGAACTTCCGTTATCCAGAAATCGCACAAGAAATGGGTATTCAAGGAAGGGTAAATGTGATGTTTGTCATCCAAAAAGACGGAAGTATTGGAGGAATTCGAATGAGAGGTCCAGATAAGAATTTAGAAGCTGAAGCCTTGAGAATCATCAACAAGCTTCCAAATATGACTCCTGGAAAGCAGAGAGGAAGACCTGTAAAGGTTCCGTTCAGTATTCCAATCACATTTAGATTACAATAATATCAAAACCAAGCTTCTAGGGCTTGGTTTTTTGTTTTGTTTTAAACTTTGATAAATACTTCTTCTTACGCTCCAGATTTATCACAAATGATTTTGGTTTCATCAGTTATTAGCGCATAAAACCTTGTTGTTCTTTTAAAAACCCATCAATACTGCCTCCATTAGCGATATCGATATAAGGGTGTCTATTGGCCAAGTAGGTATCCCCATGTTCATTACGTCCTGCTTGACAAAACAAATAACGCTATCTTCATCGGTATGTGCATTATCCAAATGAAGAATGAGCAGAGTTTCGTCTAATTCATACAAATTCATCTGTTCAGCATAACTGATTTTGGGAAGGGCCTCTATTTTTTCCTTGCTCTTTTTAATTTGAGGCATACATTTTTAAAGTTGGCATTACCTCCAGTGTAATCTCTTTGCATATGCGTGTGGATTAAAAAAGCTATTGGCTTATCGCTTTTGGTCTCAATTTTAGCTTTTATGGCCTCTCTAATAGTTGCAAATTGAGAATCAATCTAAGCAGTTAGTCTGTGGATTCGAATAAGCCAATATTACCTCCTCGTCCTTCAAGCATATATGTATGGACTAAGCTGCTCAACTTTGATTTCAACTTATTGACTCCAAGTACTTAGAGAAACAAGAAGCAAGGTTAATTTCAATAGAGTTTTCATAGTTTTCTTTTGTATTCTACAATATACGCACCTTATCTTTGCGCCTTAAATCGAGAAGAAAGAAAACATCTTGAATAATTTAGCATCCTTGACATGGAGCGATTTTAAGGCTCTTACTAAGATTAGACTTGCTTTTAGTGTGGTTTTTTCTTCCCTAGCCGGATACCTTCTCGCAGCTTACGAAATTGACGTATTTGAAATCTATCTTCTATTAGCAGGGGGCTTTTTTCTTGTGGCTGCTTCAAATATTTATAATCAGGTTATTGAAATTCAACTTGATGCCAAAATGAAGCGGACCTCGAATCGTCCACTACCCAAAGGAAGAGTGCATCCTAAAACAGCCTTATTTATGGCTGTTGCTTTTACACTTTTGGGGGCTTTTCATCTCTATTATCTCAACGGACAAACGGCTTTTTTTGGCCTGTTATCTACAGCTCTTTACGTTTTATTTTACACTCCATTAAAGACCAAAACACCCTTAGCTGTTTTTGTAGGAGCTATCCCCGGGGCCATACCCTTTATGCTTGGATGGGTAGCCGTAACCGATGATTTTGGAATTGAAACCGGCACTTTATTTATGATTCAGTTTTTTTGGCAGTTTCCACATTTTTGGGCTCTAGGTTGGATGTTAGATGAAGATTATAAAGCGGGAGGTTTTAAGATGCTCCCTACCTTGAAAAAAGATCAAAGTACGGCACTTCAAATCATTTACTACACCTTTTGGACTATTTTGAGTTCTATCATTCCTTACTTTGGATTTACAGGCAGGTTGATATTATCATTGCCCGCCGTGATATGCGTTTTATTGCTCGGATTATTCATGTTGTATCCTGCTTTGCAGCTCTATCGACTTCAAGAGACTATATTTGCACGAAAATTGATGTTGCATTCAGTGATCTATATAACACTCATTCAAGTCATCTATGTAATAGATGCTTTAGTATAACAAAAAGCTATGGAAAAAAAATCGTTGGAATTAGAGTATAAACAAAAAGAAAACCGCTCAAAAAAGATGTTACTGTGGTTTGGTTTAGTCAGTTTAGTCATGGGCTTTGCGGGTTGGACCAGCGCATATATCGTCAGCAGTAAACGTAAAGATTGGGTCTCGTCTATGGAGTTGCCTCAGGCATTTCTATGGAGTAGTATTGTAATTATTTTATCGAGTTTAACCTACATTTTTGCCTCAAAACAATTAGAGAAAAACGAGTTGCAAAAAACATTTATGGCTCTAGTTGCCACATTTGTTTTAGCTATGGTCTTTGTTTTGTTTCAGTTTGTTGGATTTTCTCAAATGATTCAAAATGGCTATTACTTTACTGGACCCACATCGAGCATAAAAATGTCCTTTGTTTTTTTAATAGCTTTTGTTCACCTTGTACATTTGTTTGCAGGCCTGATTTCGCTGTCAATAGTGCTCTTTAAGACCTTTAAGCAGAAGTACAGTTCAACCGATAAATTAGGCTTTGAATTGAGTGCCACCTTTTGGCATTTTCTAGGGGCATTGTGGATTTATTTAATTCTCTTCATGTATTTGGTGAACTAAAATTTTTGTATTGTTCACAAAGATGTAAATTTGCGTGCAATAATAACCTAATCTGGAATATGGAACATTCAAACTCAGTTACTGCAACTGGCGATTCATGGAATGGAGGAGGAGACCAACCTCTAAGAGCGAGCTATGGAAAAATGATGATGTGGTTTTTCATCGTTTCCGATGCATTGACTTTCTCAGCTTTTATTGCGGCCTACGGATTTTCGAGATACAAATTCATTGAAACCTGGCCAATCGCAGATGAAGTATTTACTCACGTACCTTTCTTTCATGGAAACTACCCCATGTATTACGTGGCCTTCATGACCTTTGTTTTAATTATGTCTTCAGTTACCATGGTATTGGCTGTGGATGCCGGACATAAAATGAAGCAATCCAAAGTTGTTTTCTATATGTTTCTAACGATCATTGGCGGATTAATTTTTGTCGGTTCACAAGCATGGGAATGGGCAACTTTTATTAGAGGAGACTTCGGGGCATTAGAAACTAAAGGTGGACGAATTTTACAATTCGTCGATTCCTCTGCAGGCGAGCGTATGGCTATAAGTTCATTCGCTGTCGATATTCCAACAGAAAGAGCAAATCATACCAGACAAAGTGGAATTTGGTTTACAGAAGGAGAATCAATGACAAGCTTTTCTCTAGCTGAAGTAAAGGCTGGTTTTGAAGCCAACGATAATATCTTAATACGGACAGAACAAATCAATGAAGAGGGAGAGAAGACGATCCTTAGTCGAGAAGAATCTCTGGGTAGATTGACACAAGCTGTCCGGGTTGTAGAAGGAGCAAATCTAATTCGAAACGAGTACGGTAGCCGACTCTTTGCTGATTTCTTTTTCTTTATAACTGGTTTTCACGGATTTCACGTATTTTCTGGAGTAGTGATAAACATAATTATTTTCTTCAATGTCCTGATGGGAACTTATGAAAAGAGAGGTCACTATGAGATGGTTGAAAAAGTTGGTTTGTATTGGCACTTTGTAGATTTGGTTTGGGTATTTGTATTTACCTTCTTTTACTTGGTCTAATTTGTAAACAATAAGATTATGGCACACGAGCACAAATTAAGTATTTTCAGAGGGTTGGTAACCTTCCAAAACAATATTCAAAAAATATGGGGTGTACTTATATTTTTAAGTATAGTAACTACTTTAGAGGTAGCATTAGGTATCATCAAACCAAGCATCTTAACAGATTACTATTTATTTGGTATCAAAAGAATCAATTGGATTTTTATTATTCTAACCATTGTAAAGGCATACTACATCGCATGGGACTTTATGCACTTAAGAGATGAAAAAGCCTCCCTAAGGCGAACTATCGTATGGACCCCCTTCTTTTTGGTTTCTTACTTGGTTTTCTTATTGTTAATTGAAGCAACTTATATTTACGAAGTGTTTAAAAATTCATTCCTAGCTTGGAATTTTTAGTATAAGAATTGATTTTTTGCGAAGAGTTTAAAGGCGGTTTATACCGTCTTTTTTATTTTTGTAGCATTATGAAAAAGATTATTGTTTTAGTTGTATTATTTATTCTCCCGCTAGCGGCCTATTTATTTTTTGCTTCGGGTGTAAATAATTTTGGTCGTTTACCTATTTTAAAAGAAAAGGTAGGCGAATTGAAAATGCTTTCAAAAGAGACTGAACTTTCTTTGGATGGTAAAATCACTATACTCTCATACATGGGATCTGATTTAGCTGCAAAGCGAGGTTTTTTATTTAACTACAATCAAAAGATATACAAGCGTTTTGCTGACTTTAATGATTATCAAACAGTAGTTGTCCTCGACACTACTCAAAGAGGTGAGGCTATTGATTTAATTCAAGAATTAGGAGCAATTACAGATACCAGCGCGTGGAAATTTATCTTTTCGAATGAAAATCAAATTCAAGAACACTTTTTAACTCTTGACGTTCCTTTTAGACTCAATAAAAATTCAGCGACCAACCAATTATTTATTATTGATAAAGAACGAAACCTAAGAGGTCGTATTGATGATGAAGATCAGGGGTTAAAATATGGGTACGATTGTTCTAGGGTTGCTGATCTCAATAACAAAATGGAGGATGATGTGAAGATTATTCTTGCAGAATATCGTTTAGCCTTAAAAAAGAATAATGCAAAGTAGAACCAATAAACAGCGAAAATTCACATTGATTTGGATTTCAATAATTGTGGTCTTATTCGGTGTATTGGTCATTCCAAGTATTTTGAATCGAATAAAAACCAAAAGCGTTACAGACTATCGAAGAGCTATTGGAACCTCAGAATACATGTATTCGGAAAATGAGAAATTATCTTATGTGTTGAACGATGGTAAACCTCGAAAAATGCCATCCTTCAGTCTTATCAATCAGGACAGTTTAGAAGTGGACAGTTCAAACTTGTCAGGTAA
>NZIQ01000017.1 GCA_002691685.1 Flavobacteriaceae bacterium
ATACTTTCTGAGTGCTTATATCTCAAAGCGGGTGCAAATATAGAAACTCTTTTTACTTCACACCAAACATTTGTAAATTATTTTATGGAAAAATATCAACAGTTTGAATATCAACAGTTTGGCTCTATTCTTGTACTAAACTTCTCACATGTAGGCTATTTCAAGAGATGCCAGGCTCACGATAATTTCATTCAAGGCTGATCTAGTATTCACATCCCCTTTAGATAATTGCGAAAAAATGACTTTGCACTCCTATCGGTATAATATTATATTTGCGCACAGAAATGAGCAATTTACCACAATGATAAAAATTGGATTACCAGACGGAGTTATTAAAGAAATGCCTACAGGAAGTACAGCGATGGATGTAGCCCTTTCTATAAGTGAAGGTTTGGCCAGAAACGTTATTTCAGCATCCTTTAAAGCTAAAACAGTAGAAGTCAGCACACCACTTCATGAAGATGGAGATATAGTACTCTACACTTGGAGAGATGATGAAGGTAAAAAAGCATTTTGGCACTCAAGTGCACACATCTTAGCACAGGCCATAGAAGAAACTTATCCAGGCGTGCATCTCACTATAGGTCCTGCCATTGAAAATGGTTTTTACTACGATATAGACTTTGGTGATCATGCATTTAGTGATAAAGACTTTGACACAATCGAAAAGAAAGCGCTCGAGATTGCACGAGAGAAACACGAATTCAATCTGAGAGAAGTCAGTAAAGCTGATGCACTAACCTATTACAAAAACAATCCCTACAAAACAGAGCTGATTGAAGGTTTAGAAGATGGAGAAATTACATTTTGTGATCATTCTTCATTCACTGACTTATGTAGAGGTGGACACTTACCTCATACAGGCTTGGTAAAAGCTTTTAAAATCTTGAATGTAGCAGGTGCTTATTGGAGAGGTGATGAAAAAAATGCGCAATTAACTAGAGTGTACGGAATTTCATTTCCGAAACAAAAAGAACTAAAGGAATATTTAACACTTATTGAAGAGGCCAAAAAAAGAGATCATAGAAAACTAGGAAAAGAATTAGAACTATTTGCTTTTTCTCAAAAGGTAGGTCAAGGTTTACCTCTTTGGTTGCCCAAAGGAGCTGCACTGCGAGAACGTCTTGAACAGTTCCTTAAAAAGGCGCAAAAACTTGCTGGTTACGAAATGGTTGTAACTCCGCATATTGGGCAAAAAGAACTCTACGTTACCTCGGGTCATTATGCCAAATACGGAGAGGATAGTTTTCAGCCCATTGAAACACCTAAGGATGAAGAAGAATTTCTTTTAAAACCCATGAACTGCCCTCATCATTGTGAAATATATAAAGTAAGCCCTCATAGTTATAAAGACTTACCTAAACGCTATGCAGAATTTGGAACAGTTTATAGATATGAACAAAGTGGCGAATTGCACGGATTGACAAGAGTTCGAGGATTCACGCAAGATGACGCTCATATTTTCTGTACACAAGACCAATTACTTGAAGAATTCGAACAAGTAATCAATCTTACGCTATATGTGTTGGGTTCTTTGGGATTTGAAAAATTTACCGCGCAAGTTTCGGTTCGAGACATGAATAACCTAGACAAATATATAGGTGAAGCTGCGGGTTGGGAAGAGGCAGAAAAAGCAATAATCCAAGCTGCTGAAAACAAAAATTTAAAATATGTCATAGAAGAGGGAGAGGCTGCCTTTTACGGGCCAAAACTTGATTTTATGATTAAAGACGCTTTGGGAAGACAATGGCAGTTGGGTACCATTCAAGTGGACTACAACTTGCCCGTACGATTTGATCTTACTTATAAAGGCTCTGATAATCAACTTCATAGACCTGTCATGATTCACAGAGCTCCATTTGGCTCCTTGGAAAGATTCGTAGCACTTTTGTTAGAACACACTGGTGGAAACTTTCCACTATGGCTAACACCAACACAGGTAATGGTGTTACCTATTGGGGAGAAACAAGAAAAATACGCTCAAAAAGTTTTAAAATCATTAGAAAATTACGAAATTCGCGGCCTCATTGACGCTAGAAATGAGACTATTGGGAAGAAAATTCGGGAAGCCGAAATGCAAAAAATCCCATATATGGTAATTCTTGGCGAGAAAGAACAACAAGGCGAAATGTTGTCTTTAAGAAAGCACGGTGGGGAGGATTTAGGATCGATGAGCATTGAAGATTTTGTAAAGGAAATCGAAGCTGAAGTGTCTAAAACACTGAAGCCATTTAAAAGTGAAGTTTAATTAAAATTTAGAAACAATAGCAATACGTAGAAGATCAAGACCGCAGCCTAGAAGGGTCAATATTAAGCTGCATCGAACCAACGAGGAAATAAGTATCCCCGAGGTGAGATTAGTTGGAGACAATGTAGAAGTTGGTATTTACCCTACAAAAAAAGCCTTAGGCATTGCTCAAGAAATGGAACTCGATCTGGTAGAAATTTCGCCAAAAGCAGATCCACCGGTATGCAAAATCATCGATTATAAGAAGTTTTTGTACGAGCAAAAGAAGAGAGATAAAGCACTCAAGGCCAAAGCGACCAAAGTCGTTGTTAAAGAAATTCGATTTGGACCTCAAACCGATGACCACGATTTTGAATTCAAAAAGCGACATGCGGAAAAGTTCTTAAAGGAAGGCGCAAAATTAAAGGCATTTGTCTTTTTTAAAGGTCGTTCTATTGTTTATAAAGATCAAGGAGAAATTCTGCTCTTGCGTTTGGCGCAAGAACTAGAAGAACTTGGCAAAGTTGAACAGATGCCAAAATTAGAAGGTAAGCGAATGACAATGTTTATCGCACCAAAAACAATAAAAAAATAATTTCTTAGCGGAAATAAATTAGAGAGAGTTATGCCAAAAATGAAAACAAAATCCAGTGCCAAGAAAAGGTTTACCATTACAGGTTCTGGAAAAATTAAAAGAAAACACGCTTTTAAGAGTCATATTTTGACCAAGAAATCTAAAAAGCGAAAATTGAGACTTACCCACTCTGGATTAGTACACGAATCGGATGTGGACAGTATCAAAACACAATTACGACTGAAATAATAATTTCAAAGGTCAATTTATTAACCATGGAGTAGCGCCTGTTAAAGTATCTAAAAATAAGATCGCCTACTACAAAAAATAATTAATTATGCCAAGATCAGTGAACGCAGTAGCGTCAAGAGCGAGAAGAAAAAAAATAATGAAGCAAGCCAAGGGTTACTTCGGTAGAAGAAAAAACGTTTGGACTGTAGCAAAAAATGCGGTAGAAAAAGCATTGTCATATGCCTATCGTGACAGAAGAAATAAGAAAAGAACATTCAGAGCTTTATGGATTACAAGAATTAATGCCGGAGCTCGACAACATGGCATGACATACTCTCAGTTTATGGGTGCCTGTAAAAAGCACGGAATTGAATTGAATCGAAAAGTCCTCGCAGACTTGGCGATGAATCACCCAGACGCTTTTAAAGCAGTAGTTGACAAGATTAAATAAAGAAGATTTTCCGCTAGAAATCCTAAAACCCGATGTCTTAGCATCGGGTTTTTTATATTTTTAAAGTATGCAATTGCCCAACCTACCTATAAAGTATATTGTCTCTGACATGGATGGCACCTTGTTGGATAACGAGCACCAAGTCAGTGCTCTTTTTTTTGAACTCTTTGCTCAACTAAAAGAACACGGTATCGGTTTTATCGCGGCAAGTGGACGGCAATACAACAGCATGTATGAAAAGCTTGCTCCAATCGCACAAGATGTGATTTTTATTGCAGAAAATGGGGCCATGACCATGTACAAAGACGAATTATTACATCAATGTCCGCTTCAAATTAAAGATGTATCTCGAATTATTGATAAGGTTCAACATCAAGAATACATTCACTCTGTATTATGCTGTAACGGTACAGCACTGACAACGAGTATATCAGAACGTTTTTTGACCTACTTAGGTGAATTTTATATCGGTCATGAGCAAGTCAAATCCTATCGAGACCTCAGCCATACCGTTTTAAAAATTGCGCTTCATCACAAAGGAAATGCAGAACAAGAGATCTATCCTTTAGTTAAATCTTTAGAAGATTATTACAAAGTAAAGGTCTCAGGGAATCATTGGGTGGATATTTCTCATGTCAATGCTCACAAGGGATTTGCACTCCATAAATTATTAAAAGACAAAGGGGTTCATCCAGAAGAAATTATGGTTTTTGGAGATTTTAATAACGATATTGAAATGCTTGAATTGACTCCTTGGAGTTACGCTATGGGCAATGCTCACCCAAATGTGATTAAAGCAGCCAATTTTCAAACATTGAGTAATGAAGAGCATGGCGTAGAACACATATTACTCCAATTACTTCAGCAACTAGAACAGTAAAAATTAAAAAGGCATACCATCATCAGAACCATCAAAAGCGTCATTTGGATTGGTTCTTAGGGAAGATTGATCGAAATTGTCATTCATTTTAGACTCAAATTCAAAAGGCATATCAAAGTCTTCTAAATTTTCAAATCTACCGAGTTCACCGATAAACTTCAATCGGATATTCTCTAAACCTCCATTTCGATGCTTGGCTATAATGAGTTCTGCCTGTCCTTCGGTAGGCGTCTGATCTTCATCATCCCACTCGTCAATTTTGTAGTAGGCTGGTCTATAAATAAACGAAACGATATCTGCATCTTGTTCAATAGCACCAGACTCTCTTAAATCAGAGAGAAGTGGACGTTTTGACCCCCCTCTTGTCTCTACAGCACGAGATAATTGAGATAAGGCTATAACGGGAATGTCCAATTCCTTAGCCAATGCCTTAAGGTTTCTAGAAATGGTTGATATTTCTTGTTCTCGATTGCCTCCTTTTTGGCTGCTTCCTGCGGTCATCAACTGCAAGTAGTCAATGATAATTAGCTTAATCTTATGTTGCGAAGCTAATCTTCTCGCCTTCGCTCTCAAATCAAAAATAGAAAGTGATGGTGTATCGTCTATAAACAAGGGTGCTGACTCTAGTGCTTTTGCTTTGACATTGAGCTGCTCCCATTCATGCTTTTCTAATTTACCCGTTCTAAGCTTTTCAGAGGTGAGTCCCGTTTCTGATGAAATCAATCTTGTAATAAGCTGCACCGAAGACATCTCTAAAGAGAAAAAGGCTACTGGAATATTGGTGTTTACAGCTATATTTCGAGCCATTGAAAGCGTTAAAGCTGTCTTACCCATACCTGGACGAGCGGCAATAATGACCAAATCACTAGGCTGCCATCCCGAAGTTAGCTTATCTAGCCTATCGTATCCTGAAGGAATACCACTAAGACCATCTTTATTCGAAATCTCCTCTATTTTCTGTTTGGCCTGAATAACCAAATCTTGCGCAGTTTCAACTGATTTTTTCAAATTACCTTGAGTCACTTCGTAAAGCTTGGCCTCTGCCTCATCCAACAAGTCGAAGACATCTTTATTATCTGCATAAGAATCTTCAATGATTTCCGTAGATATTTTAATTAAAGAACGCTGAACAAATTTTTGTAAAATGATACGAGCATGGAATTCAATGTGAGCGGAGCTACCTACTTTTCGGGTAAGTTCTATCAAATTGTAATCTCCTCCAGCCGCTTCTAGCTTATCATTTGTTTTGAGCTTATTTGAAACCGTCAACAAGTCAATGGGTTGTGCTTCTTGAAATAATTGAAAAATAGCTTCAAAAATGTGCTGATGTGCTTCCACATAGAAAACGTCTTTGTGCAGAATATCGATTACCTCATCAACTCCTTTTTTATCGATCAGCATGGCACCTAAAACGACAGCCTCAAGGTCAATAGCTTGGGGAGGGATTTTTCCCTTTTCTAAACTCACCACAGAAGGGTTTGTTTGCTGCATTGAAGAATTTGGAAGCCGTTCTGCCATTTGATTTATTATTCTTGGTATACACCCATTTCAAAGTACTTATCCATGCGTTGCTTGACAAGCTCTTTGGGCGTAAGCGCTGCTAAGGTTTTGTGATGTTTAACAATCGTATTTTGTACCGTTTCAAAGGTCTTTTCTCGATTAGAATGAGCACCACCTAAGGGCTCCTCGACAATCTCGTCGACTAAAGACATTCTCTTCATATCCTTGGCAGTTAATTTCAAAGCCGCAGCTGCCTCTTCTTTATGCTCCCAACTTCTCCATAATATTGATGAACACGATTCTGGAGAAATAACAGAATACCAAGTGTTTTCTAGCATTAGAACTTTATCTCCAACTCCAATACCCAAGGCTCCTCCAGAGGCCCCTTCTCCGATGATAAAGCAAAGAATAGGTACTTTTAATCGAGACATTTCTAAAATATTTCTAGCAATGGCCTCACCTTGACCTCTCTCTTCTGCCTCCACTCCTGGATAAGCACCTGGAGTATCAATAAATGTAACTACTGGAATACCAAATTTTTCAGCTGATTTCATCAATCGTAAGGCTTTGCGATATCCCTCAGGATTCGCCATTCCAAAATTTCTATACTGTCTAGTTTTAGTGTTATATCCTTTTTGCTGACCTATGAACATAAAGCTTTGATTTCCAATTTTACCCAAACCTCCAATCATAGCTTTATCATCCCCTACGGTTCGATCGCCATGCAATTCTAAGAAAGTATTTCCGCATAAGGCTTTGATATAATCCATAGTGTAGGGTCTATTGGGATGTCGAGAAATTTGAACGCGTTGCCATGGCGTAAGATTCTTGTAAATTTCTTTTTTTATTTCGTCTAGTTTTTCTTGAATTTTATCACAAGTTTCAGTAACATCTATTTCGCTTTCTTCACCAATAGATTCGCATTTAGTTAATTGATCTTCAAGATCTTTAATTGGTAATTCAAACTCTAAATACTCCATGAAAGAAATGTTTTTATCGCTAAAGTTGAACGACAAATATAGTGATTAACGCTTTGCTCTCTGCAACATAATAAAGGCTAATATTCCAAAAAGAACATTAGGTATAAGAATAGCCATCAAAGGAGAAAAATCAGCCTGTTTTGCAAGAACTCCAAAAATGCGCTCAAAGAAGACATAGATGAATCCAATGAACATTCCAAAAGCCAACGTAGTACCCATTCCTCCCCTTCTTTTGATCGAGGCTACAGAAACTGCGATAATTGTCAGAATGTAAGCTGAGATAGGTAACGCCCATCTTTTGTACTTAGCTAAAATATAAACATTGACATTGGAGGCCCCTCTTCGCTGCTGATCGTCAATAAATTCATTCAGTTCAAATAAATTTTTGGTCTCAGCGATATAGGATACAGGCATTAAATCGTCGATAGTGAAATTGAACAAGGTGTCTAGTTGTCTCTTTTTTTCAATAATTTCTTTTCCCTCTCTAAATTTTCTTTTGGTATAAGAAGTCAAACTGTAGATGGTGTCCACTGGTACCCACTTGATATTGGTGGATGTTATTTTATAGTCCAGTGTTTGGTCTTCATTAAAGTGTTCGAAGGTAAAGTAATAGCCTATATTTCGATTAGGATCAAAAAAGCTTACATAAACATAATCTTGATTGTTGATTTGATTGAATATGTTTCGAGTTTGTCTGTCATTTCTTCCCTTATGGAAGTAATCGTACTCGAATTCATGGTATTGCACACTTGCGTTGGGAACAATAAATGATCCCATTAAAAAAATCAGAATAGCCACAATAGTAGCTCCGATAAAGTAGGGTCTTAAAAATCGATTAAAAGAAACACCAGAACTCAGCATTGCAACAATTTCACTGCGTTCAGTTAATCGGGTCGTAAAGAAAATAATAGATAAAAAAAGTAAAATGGGCATTAAAATATTTCCCAATACCAAGGTGAAATTCCCATAATACTCGAGTACCTCTAACAAAGGGGCTTTGTTGTCTAAGATCTTATTGATTTTCTCAGCAAGACTTGCTAGTATACTTATTGGAATGAAAATGATGAACATCCCCAAGAAACTCGTCAAATACTTTTTCAGTATATATTTATCTAATATCGTCAGTCTCACAAGCGTTTATCCATTTTTGAAACCATCTTGTTTTTCCACTGGTAAAAATCTCCTTCCAAAATATGGCTTCTGGCTTCTTTCACCAACCAAAGATAAAAAGCCAAATTGTGAAGGGAGGCGATTTGTTTTCCTAAAAATTCATTTGCTACAAACAAATGTCTTAAATAGGCTTTTGAATAGGAGGTATCTACATAGGAGTGTGCATTTTCGTCTATGGGTGAAAAGTCGTCATGCCACTTTTTATTTTTGATATTGATGGTGCCTTCTGTAGTAAAGAGCATACCATTTCGCGCATTTCTTGTGGGCATTACGCAATCGAACATGTCAATACCTAGAGCAATATTTTCTAATAAATTTATCGGGGTACCTACCCCCATTAAATATCTCGGTTTTTGCTTTGGTAAAACATTGCAAACCACCTCACTCATCGCATACAATTCTTCAGCAGGTTCTCCGACAGATAAACCTCCAATGGCATTACCAAAGGCATCTGCTTTTGCAATGTACTCCGCAGACTGAATTCTCAAATCCTTGTAAACAGAACCTTGAACGATCGGAAAAAAAGCCTGTTCATAATTATAGCTATATGGAATTTCGGCTAATGCATTGATGCAGCGATCCAACCAGCGATGGGTCATGTGCATAGAATCACTAGCGTATTTGTAATCGCAAGGATATGGGGTACATTCATCAAAAGCCATTATTATATCTGCTCCGATATCGCGTTCAATTTGCATTACGCTTTCAGGTGTAAATAAATGCTTTGAGCCGTCAATGTGTGATTTGAATTGAACCCCGTTTTCATTTATTTTACGATTATCCGCTAAAGAATAGACTTGGTAACCACCACTATCAGTAAGAATACTTCTATCCCAGCCCATAAAGCGGTGCAGTCCTCCTGCTTTTTTAATCACTTCTATTCCAGGTCTGAGGTATAAGTGGTAAGTATTACCCAGTATAATCGGTGCCTTGGTATCAGTTTTAAGTTCGTGTTGATGAACTCCTTTAACGGTGGCTAAGGTGCCAACTGGCATAAATATCGGTGTTTGTATTTCGCCGTGGTCCGTAACGATTGAACCCGCTCGTGCATTTCCATCGATTTTTTCTAGTCTAAATTTCAATCGTTTTTCTTTAAAGGGCAAAGATAAGGTGTTACTTTTATCGAATATTAATCAATCAACATGAATAACCTACACGACTTAGAAAAACTTGTCACTCAAGTTAGAAGAGACATCTTGAGAATGGTGCACAAAGTGAATTCAGGACATCCCGGAGGTTCACTCGGCTGTACGGAATTTTTCGTCGCTTTGTACAATGAAATTATGACTCAAGACACCTCCTTTGATATGGATGGAAAAGGTGAAGATCTATTTTTTTTATCAAATGGTCATATTTCTCCGGTATACTACAGTGTTTTAGCTCGAAGAGGCTATTTTAATGTAGATGAATTAAATACTTTCCGCTTATTAGATTCAAGACTTCAGGGTCACCCAACGACACATGAAGGGCTACCAGGAATTCGTATTGCATCTGGTTCTTTAGGTCAGGGTATGTCTGTGGCCTTAGGTGCAGCTCAAGCTAAAAAACTCAATGCTGACACTAGCCTTGTTTATAGTCTTCACGGAGATGGTGAGCTACAGGAAGGTCAAAACTGGGAGGCTATTATGTATGCAGCGGCAAATAATGTAGACAACATAGTCGCTACCATAGATCGCAATGGACAACAAATAGATGGTACTACTGAAGATGTTTGCGCACTTGGCGATATCGGAGAAAAATTTAGAACATTTGGCTGGACCGTTCTAATCATTAAAGATGGAAACGAGCTGAATCAAGTTGTTGAAGGTTTAAAGCTAGCAAAATCAGAAACCGGAAAAGGCAAGCCGGTATGTATAGTGATGAATACAGTTATGGGTAATGGCGTTGATTTTATGATGCATACCCATGCATGGCATGGTAAAGCTCCTAATGATGAGCAGTTAGAAACAGCTCTTGCTCAAAACCCAGAAACCCTTGGAGATTATTAATCTTAAAGACCTCAAAAACATGAATATTTTTACAGATCAAGGAAAAAAAGATACAAGAAGTGGTTTTGGTGATGCCATGACGGAACTTGGAAGAACCAATTCACAGGTAGTGGCATTATGTGCGGATTTAGTAGGTTCTTTAAAAATTCAAACCTTTATTGACGAAAATCCAAAACGTTTCTTCCAAGTGGGAATTGCGGAGGCCAATATGATGGGAATTGCAGCGGGTCTTACCATTGGTGGTAAAATTCCTTTTACCGGAACCTTTGCTAACTTTTCAACAGGTCGGGTATATGATCAAATTAGACAGTCTATAGCCTATTCTGGCAAAAATGTAAAAATTTGTGCTTCACATGCTGGTTTAACCTTGGGCGAAGACGGTGCTACACATCAAATCTTAGAAGATATTGGATTGATGAAAATGCTCCCTGGTATGACCGTTATCAATCCATGTGATTACAATCAAACAAAGGCTGCGACACTAGCTATTGCTAAATATCAAGGACCAGTTTACTTAAGATTTGGTCGACCTAAGGTGGCTAACTTTACCCAAGTAGATCAAAAATTTGAAATAGGAAAGGCCTTAAAAATGACTGAAGGAACCGATGTTAGTATAATGGCCACAGGCCATCTTGTATGGGAAGCAATACAAGCGGCACAAGCGCTTAATAACCAAGGCATATCGGCAGAAGTAATTAATATTCACACTATTAAACCACTGGATGAAAAGGCTATTATCGATTCAGCTCGAAAGACAAAATGCGTAGTTTCAGCTGAAGAACACAACTATTTAGGAGGACTAGGAGAGAGTATCTCTAGAACTTTGGCACAACATTTGCCTACAGTTCAAGAGTTTGTCGCCACGCAGGACACTTTTGGAGAAAGTGGTACCCCAGCGCAACTTATGGCCAAGTATCAGATAGATGCTAAAGCCATTGAGGCCGCTGCCCTTCGTGCGATTTCACGTAAATCTTAAATATTTCTAACATGAAAAAAATCAGTTTATTTGGACTACTATTCGCCCTTACAGTTTTGAGTGTAAATGCGCAAAAAGGAAGTTCTTTTGGTATTAATGCGGGTTTGAATTTTAATTCAAACGGTGAAATTAGATCTGAATTAGGAGATCTCAGTCTCTCGTCAGCAACTCAGGGAGGTTTCCACTTAGGATTCTATGGAAAACTTGGTAATAAGATTTTTCTAAGACCAGAATTGTTGTACACTCAGACGCAATCGGCTTATGATGATAATGCTGACTTAAAAATTTCAAAACTTGATATTCCTGTTTTAGCTGGAATTAAATTATTTGGCCTTAATTTCTTTGCAGGTCCTTCGATTCAAATTCTTTTGAACTCCGAGATCGAAGGCCAGAGTCTTCTTGATCAAGCCAAGGCTTTTACGGTTGGCACACAGTTAGGTGTAGGAATTAATCTTGGACAAAAATTAGGACTTGATGTAAGATACGAAAGAGGTATGAATGCTAATGAAGTAAATCTTCTCAGTGGAATTACAAGCATTAGTGGAGACCGCTTAGACCTGCGTCAAAAACAGCTAATAATCAATTTATCCTTAAAACTTTAATTTTCGTCTTCTTCTTCGGCGCTTGCAGGCCAACTGTCGGCGTCCAAATGATCGAAGACACCATCGTTATCTGTGTCTAGGAAAACAAGATTACCTTCCTGGTCAAAGGTAATTTCTAAACGAGTTCTATATCCATCTCCATCATCATCAGTATCCAAAAAGTCTGCAAATAGATTAGAATTAATCTCATTCTCATAATCGGCATCGGTATTATCGTCATACAAGTAACCATTACCGTTTAAATCTTCTTGAATCGATGGAATTCCGTCACCGTCGTGATCAGTGGGATTATAGGTTAATAAATCTACTTGAAATATAAGCGGGGCATATTGAGGTATTTTTGCCGATAAGCTGCTAAAAGCTCCAAGTCCAGAGGGAAAAATGAACATTCCTACTCCGTAGTTTTCAACTGAAAAAGTACCATCGTTATTTACAACAGGTGTTCCACCAGTTTTAAAATGTTGCATTCCTTCTGTAAAACCTCTAAAACCTTGAAGTGGTGCTTGAATCTGGGCCAAATCAAACCATACACCTCCATTAGCAACTTGGTCAAAGGTATTCCCGTTTAACAACTGCCCTTTATATCGAACAAAAACAGAATCAGCTACACTTGGCTGCGGGCCCTCACCATCTCTTGCTGTAAAATAATAATAGGTATGTTCAATATCGTTCTCCTCGTAATCAAGAGTGAACTCAAAAGAATTCACAAGAGCTGTTCTACTTTGCACAAATTCAGAGAGTGGTCTCTTATCGCTATTGTCTCCCGCTAGAGTATCGAGAATAATTCGATAATCAAAGTTAGCCGGTGGGTTTTCAAATTCCTCATAGTTGTAAAAGTGTGAATCGAGAAATGCTCTTATTTCAGCGTCATCCTCAGGAGCCACCTCAGATAAAAAGCGGGGCGGAACGATTTCTACTGATTCATCATCTTTCTTACAAGCTATTATTAATAGCAGCAAACCTAATGTCACTAAGACCTTACGCATATGTATTTCTTATTTAAGCGCGCAAGATACAATTTTCCGCTATTTTTGTAAGAGACCTTTAACAAAGTTTTGCGTTATGCGTATCGATAAATTTTTGTGGTGTACCCGATATTATAAGACCCGTACTCAAGCTACAGAAGCGTGTAAAAAAGGAAGAGTCTTATTAAATGATGAAAACACAAAACCATCAAAAGAGGTTTTTCCTGGAGATATGATCAAAACGCGGATTAATCAGATCGAGCGTAAATTAGAAATCATAGCTATACCTGAATCAAGAATGGGAGCAAAATGGTTAGATCAATTTAGAAAAGATTTGACCGAATCTGATGCTTTTTCTAATGTAGAACTCTCTACATTGGCACAAAAATACTACAGAGAAAAAGGTACGGGGCGACCAACAAAAAAAGACCTAAGAGATTTAAAAGACTATATTGAAGATCAATCATGAAAGACATCATACTAGCCCACAAGCAAATCACTCACATTATTAAGAGAATAGCCTATCAAGTTTACGAAGACAATATTTCTGAACAAGAATTAATAGTCGCTGGAGTGCGAGGAGAAGGATTCATTCTCGCTCAATTGATAACAGAGCAGCTGCAGGAGATTAGCGATCTAAAAATCCAATTATTGGCTATAGAAATGGACAAAAAAAATCCTATAGAAAAAGACATCGTATTAAACCCTGAACTCAATTCTCGAGATTTAAACCAAAAATCAGTTGTAGTAATTGATGATGTGCTCAATTCTGGCTCAACTTTATTGTTTAGTCTTAAGCCTTTTTTAAAACAACCCATGCGGCAAATTAAAACGGCTGTTCTGGTCAATAGAAATCATAAAAAATATCCAGTGAAAGCAGATTTTAAAGGAATTTCTTTATCAACATCCTCTCATGAAATCGTTCGAGTTAGCTTAGACAGAGATTCCTTTCAGGTGGTATTAGAATAATAGCTTCTCCAATTCCAAAACTGACTGCTCAATTCCTTTTTCATCGATATTGTAGTGCACCGCTGCTTTTTCGTAATAAAACCTTCTTTCAAACAAGTGCTTTGCAATAAATTCGGTTAATTGAGATTCATCAAATCTAGAGATCAATGGTCGCTGTGCTTTCTTATCTTGCAAACGGCTGACTAAGGTTTTGAGTTGGGCTTTTAAATAAACTGTTTGCAGATTTTGCTCAAGCAAAAACTCCGTATTATTGGCATAACAAGGCGTTCCGCCCCCAAGGGCCAAAACAAAGTTGTCATTTTTGGATACAAAGGATCTTAGGACCTCAGCTTCTTGTTTCCTAAAATACAACTCGCCTTTAGTCTCAAATAATTTTGAAATACCCTGACCTTCTTGATTTTCAATCAAATCATCTAAATCGAAGAATTCTAATTGACGCTCTAGTGCAAGTTGTTTTCCAATTGTGGATTTTCCACAGCCCATATAACCCAACAACACAATATTCATATAACCATAAATTTAAAGGCGTTACTTTTATGACGTAGCACAAATTTCTCATCTACAAAGTTAAAATCTTAGTACTTTAAATCCACAACTAAAAAATCAAAATTATTTTATAATAAAGAGTGTTGTTTTATTGACAAATGACTGTATATTTGCACCCGCATTTTGACCTGATAGCTCAGCTGGTAGAGCATCTCCCTTTTAAGGAGAGGGTCCTGGGTTCGAGCCCCAGTCAGGTCACAAAAAAGTTAAGGCGGCTGTCTTAGCTTTTTTTTGTGTCGGCTCACGTGGCGGAATTGGTAGACGCGCTACCTTGAGGGGGTAGTGTCCTACGGACGTGCTGGTTCGACTCCAGTCGTGAGCACTATTTAAAAAAGCGCAATACTTCTTGCGCTTTTTTATTTATGCCCAAAAACATCTAAAGATTAAATCATTCCCAGAAATTAATTCCTTGTGAATAGGAGTAAATCGAAGTACATAGCGAGATCTATTTTGTTTAGCTCAAGAGGATTTAAAGGGTTTCTGGCAAAACAATATGATTTAATTATTATCAGTATAATGCCTATAAACTTGTCTTTTCTTAAAAAATTGTTACTATACTTTCCTCAAATAGATAATTTGTAAAAAATTTAAAAATTAAATCGTAATTACAAAATCATTAAACAAAATTAAATTTTGCTTAAAATGTATATTCTAATGCCGTGATTTACAAAAAATGAATGTGCTAGTACATTTTTCATTAAAAAATTGCAAATAAAAAATTCGATCTGGGATGTAAATAACAATAATAATTTCAATATCCCTAGGCTTATCGGGGGGGTGAAAGTCTCTATTTATAGGATAAATTGAACTTTTACAAATTATTTCTTCTAAAATCATAAGACATATCAGATAATTGCTTATTTTTGTTTAATGATTTGTAAAATACAATGAACAATAACGTCAAAAAAAGTTTTAGTATTAGGGACCTAGAAAACCTCTCGGGTATCAAGGCTCATACAATTCGTATTTGGGAAAAGCGTTATTATTTATTGCAGCCAGAACGCACAGCTACCAATATCAGAACTTACAGTTTAAATAGTTTGCAAAAGCTTCTTAATATCACACTTCTTTACAACAATGGTTATAAGATTTCTAAAATAGCCAAGCTCGAAGAAGACAATATCCCACAGTTAGTCAATGAAATCATTGCGAGAAATTCTGAAAAGCATCATGCTATTAACGCTTTTAAACTGGCAATGGTTAATTTTGACAGTGCTCATTTTTTTCAGACGTTTAATAGTCTCATGGTGGAGCGAAATTTCAGAGAAATTTTCAATAAAGTTTTCATTCCGCTACTGAACGAATTAGGTTTATTGTGGCAAACCAATACAATTAGTCCTGCACATGAGCACTTTATTACGAGTTTGATCAAGCAAAAAATTTACATTCACACTGAAAAATTTCAAAAACTAGAGCCTACAAAAACAGATAAAGTTTTTGTAATGTTTTTACCCGAAAACGAAATACACGAAGTTGGATTACTATTTTTAAACTATGAGATTGTATCTAGAGGTTATAAAACTATTTACCTCGGCCAATCGATGCCCTTAGAAAACATGGTAGATTTATTAAACTACTATGAAAACCTACATTTCGTTTCTTACTTCACAGTAAGCCCAAATAAAGACGAAATAAATAAATATTTAGAAGATTTTTATAAAATTTTAAACACCAAAGGTAATTCTAAACTGTGGCTTCTTGGCTTCCAATCTCAACACATAACAAATCAACAAAAATTAGAAGGATTGAGAGTTTTTAATAGCATTGAGCAGTTTACTACCGCATTGTAGTAATTATGAACACAGCTATTGTTATTGGTTCTGGTTTTTCTTCACTTTCTGCAGCTAGCCATCTCGCTAAGCAAGGATATAAAGTACAACTTTTTGAAAAAAACAGTACGGTAGGAGGACGATGCCGACAACTAATCAAAAACGGATACACTTTTGATATTGGACCTTCTTGGTATTGGATGCCTGATATTTTTGACAAATATTTTGCTGACTTTGGTAAAAAAACAAGTGAGTATTACGAATTAGACCGCCTTAATCCGGGTTATAAAATTTACTTTCAAAACCAACAAGAACTTACCATTGGCGACAGCGTTGAGAAAATCGCTGAAGAATTTGAACGAATAGAAAAAGGAAGTGGTAAAAAGCTAAAAAAACTTTTAAAAAAGTCTGCGAAAAATTACGATATCGCGATTAACAAAATTGTACTAAGGCCAGGATTATCACCCTTTGAATTGGTAACTTTCGAAACGGCTGTAAGAGTTGGTCAGTTTTTTAAATCTATACAGCATATTGTGCGCAAAGATTTCAAAAACCCTATGCTTGTGGCTGCTCTAGAATTTCCTGTATTATTTTTAGGAGCAAAACCAAGTCAAACACCATCGTTCTACAGCTTTATGAATTACGCCGACTACGGTTTAGGAACTTGGCATCCTAGAGGGGGAATGTATGAGATTATCAAAGCAATGAAAGCTCTTGCTGAAGAATTAGGGGTTGAAATTCACACTGATGCCCCAGTGACTAAAATCAATGTAGACGGCAGTGCCAAAGCAATAGGAGTTGAAATTAACGGAACTCAAAATTATACTGCAGATCACATCATTAGTGGAGCGGACTATGCACATAGTGAAACCCTCCTAGACCGTGAATACCGTCAACACAGTGAAGCTTATTGGGATAAGAAAGTCTTTGCACCTTCGTCACTGTTGTTTTATGTGGGTTTCAAAACTAAAATCAAGGGAGTTGAACATCACAACCTCTTTTTTGACACTGACTTTGATGTGCACTCCAAAGCTATATACGACACTAAACAGTGGCCTGAAGACCCATTATTTTATGTGAATTTTCCTTCAGTGACTGACACCTCAATGGCACCAGAAAATTGTGAGACTGGATTCTTTTTAATTCCAATAGCACCTGGTATTGAAGACACAGAAGAACTGAGAAATCATTATTTCGAATTAATTCTTAAACGCCTAGAAAAAAGGGTGAATCAAGAATTGAAATCACATATAGACTTTGTAGATAGCTTTTGTGTGAAAGACTTTATAGAACAATACAATTCATACAAAGGAAATGCTTATGGACTAGCAAACACGCTGAGCCAAACTGCCTTTTTACGTCCGAAATTAATAAGCAAGAAAGTAGACAACCTCTACTTCACAGGACAGTTGACAGTACCCGGCCCTGGTGTTCCTCCTTCTTTAATATCTGGGAAATTAGTTGCTGAATTAATCCAAAAAAAGATTTAAATTAGGGATTATGAAAGAGTTATACGATCAAGTTTCAAATAAATGTTCTAAACTAGTTACTGAAAACTACAGCACCTCTTTTACCCTTGCTACAAAAATGCTTGCCACTGAAATCAGAGAGGACATTTTTAATATTTACGGATTTGTGCGCTTTGCAGACGAAATCGTAGATAGCTTTCATAATTTTGATAAGGAAGTATTGCTCAATAGATTTGAAGATAACTTAGAACACGCACTCAAAGATCAAATATCCCTAAATCCCATTTTAAATGCATTTCAAGCTACTTTTCACAAATATCAAATACCTAAACATTTAGTCGACGCATTCATGAAAAGTATGCGAATGGATTTACACAAAAAAGAATACCTGACTAAAGAAGAATACAAAGAATATATATATGGTTCGGCAGATGTTGTTGGGCTTATGTGTCTAAAAGTATTTGTAAAAGGAGACCAAGAGCAATACAATGAATTAAAAGATTCTGCCATGGCTCTTGGATCGGCTTTTCAAAAAGTTAACTTCTTGAGAGATTTAAAAGCTGATTTTGAAACCTTAGAGCGAACTTATTTTCCAGATACGAATCTAGCTGAACTTGACGAAGGCTCAAAAGCTAAAATCATTAAAGAAATAGAAGAAGATTTTGAAAAGGGCTTGACTGGTATTGTTCGTCTTCCTGTAGAGGCTAAATTTGGTGTCTACACCGCGTACAAATATTATTCAAGATTACTCACTAAACTTAAAAACACCGAACCAAAAGAAATAAAAAACACGAGAATAAGAGTACCCAATTATGAAAAGTTTGGACTACTTGCTCAATCTTATGTGAATTTTAAACTTCAATTGGTATGATGTGGCTTGGTTCCCTAATTTTTGTCCTGACCTTTTTACTTATGGAATTTTTAGCTTGGGCGACACACAAATATGTGATGCACGGCTTTATGTGGCATTGGCACGCAGATCATCATAAAAGAGACCATGACAATTGGTTTGAGCGAAATGACCTGTTTTTTATTTTTTACGCCATAGTTTCAATGAGTTTTATACTCATCGGAGATAACACCTCTATATGGTATGGAATTCCCATCGGATTTGGAATTCTCGCCTATGGAATAGCTTACTTTATGGTTCACGACATTTTTATTCACCAACGTTTTAAAATATTCAGAAATATTGATAATAGATACGCAAGAGGAATACGTCGAGCACACAAAATTCACCATAAAAACATTGGTAAAGAGGACAGCGAAAACTTTGGAATGCTCTGGGTACCTCTCAAATATTTTAAAAAATAATGCCTAAAGCAATTGTCATTGGAGCTGGAATAGCTGGAATAGCTGCTTCATTGCGATTAAGGTCTCAAGGTTTTGATGTAGAGGTTTATGAGGCTAACCCCTACACCGGAGGTAAACTACACTACATTGCCCAGGACGGATATCGCTTTGATTTAGGACCTTCACTCTTTACAATGCCTCAATTTGTCGAAGAGTTGTTTGAATTATTTGGAGAGGAAGCCACATCTCATTTTGAATATATACAAAAAGAGGTTATCTGTAACTATTTTTGGTCTGATGGTACCACCTTTTCTGCAAAATCTGATAAGCAAGAGTATATCGAAGAACTTTGTGAAACCTTTGATGAATCTCCAACCAAAGTCAATGCCTTTTTAAACCGTAATCAACAGAAATACGAGCTTACAGCTCCACTTTTTTTAGAAAACTCTCTACATAAACTTAAGACCTATCTCAACACAAATACACTTAAATCTATTACGCAATTTTATAAGTTGCACATTTTTCAAAGTTTAGATCAAACTGCAAAGGCATATTTCAACAACAAAAAAACCGTTCAACTAATTAATAGGTATGCAACTTACAACGGCAGCAATCCTTATAAAACACCTGGCATCATGTCTCTTATTCCTCACTTAGAGCAATATTATGGAACTTTTTTTCCTAAAGGTGGAATGCACCGCATATCGCAATCCTTGTATGAACTTGGTCTTAGACAAAATGTATCGTTTAATTTGAACAGCAAAGTAAGTTCTATTTTAACCGATAAGGGCAAAGCTGTTGGGGTAATGCTCGAAAATAGAGAAGAGCAAAAAGCTGACTTAGTGGTTTGTAATATGGATGTATTTCCTACCTATAAGTCTTTATTGGCTGGACACAAAGCTCCCAAAAAAACATTAGCTCAAGAGAGATCGAGCAGTGCCCTTATCTTTTATTGGGGTATAGAGAGGTCTTTTTCAAACTTAGATTTGCACAACATTTTTTTTAGTGATAATTACAAAGAAGAGTTCGAGTATCTCTTCGCTAAAAAAAGTATTTGTGATGATCCGACTGTGTATGTAAATATTAGCAGTAAGGATAATCCAGATGATGCACCTGAAAACTGTGAAAACTGGTTTGTAATGATCAATGCACCTGCAAATTACGATCAAGATTGGAATGCCCTTGTTCAAAAAACCAGAGTGAATATTCTTCGAAAACTTTCTGGGATTTTAAATATGGACATCGAAGCACTCATTGCTACCGAATATATTTTAGAACCTTCAGGTATTGAAAAAAACACCAGTTCGCACAGAGGTGCTTTATACGGTGCGGCAAGCAATGACATTATGGCTGCATTTTTAAGGCATCCTAATTTCAATAAGAAAATTAAAAATTTATATCATTGTGGTGGTTCTGTACACCCAGGTGGAGGTATTCCATTGTGCATGCTTTCAGCAAAAATAGTTTCGGATTTAGTTCGTTATGATTTCAAAACTCAGTAGCACCTATATTGCCGTCTTTCTGCTTTGGTTGTTTCACCTTTCTGGAATAATTGGGATACTAGCTGGATATGAACAATGGTTTTTCGTTAAAACTCCCTTAAACCTCAGCGTTTGTTTTGCTCTTTTTATTTTGAGCTTTAAGCGAACAGACCTCAAGTTTTGGATGGTATTCTCTCTACTTATGTTCTTAGGAATGTCCATTGAATGGTTAGGAGTTCATAGAGGATGGTTTTTTGGCAACTATTCTTATGGAAAGAACATGGGCCTAAAACTTGACGGCATACCTTTTCTCATCGGTATCTATTGGGCTGTTTTAGCTTTTTGTGGATATTCTATTTCGAGTTTTTTAACCCAAAAAATGAATTGGAGTACGCGGATTACACTAGTGTTTGGTGGATTTCTCATGACGCTATTGGATGCGTTTTTAGAGCCTATTGCTCCAATTATGGATTTGTGGACTTTTATTCCTTCAGCCCCAATAGAGAATTATGTGAGCTGGTTCGTTTTTGGATGTGCTTTTCAATGGGTCATTCACTACAATTTCAAAAAAGAAAAGCTTGAAAAAAACATTCAATTTAGCACGCACCTGTATGTGGTACAATTAATTTTCTTTGCCGTATTAATTCTTACTTTAGACTAATTCAGGTTTTTCGCTCCAATTACCAACTATTCGATAGGGTTGAAAACGACTAAATAACTCTTCAGAATACCAATCTCTTTTTCTTGTGAGTTCTATAGCCTTTGCATGAGACGAATCCTTATATGCGAATTCAAACAGTGCCTCTTTATCATTCCAAATGCTAAATGTAGCCATATTTTTAAAGGGCACCTCTCCTATTCCAAACTGAAATATAATGGCCTTTGTACGTTTCAAATAGTCTTGTGATTGAGGCACATATTTCCAGAATGGTATCAGTTCAGTCCATTTGATTGTAGCACGGGTGAGTACCGCCATGTATTTTGAGTCAGGATCAATATTTGATGATTTTTGAAAAGGCTTTTGCTTAGACCATTCACCATGTGCCTTAATATTTTTCATATAAACCACCATAAGTTCATCGCTGTTTTTAACGTAATCGAAATACACGCCTTTTCCTTGAAAAAAATCATTCGCTGCCTTCTCAGAATCCCATACTTGTAAAATGGCATATGTAGACCAATCGGGTAAAGGATTAAATCCTGACTTTCCACTACCCATAACCTTATAAAAATGCAGGCCTGTGATTGACCGAAGTTTTTGTTGCGTGATAGGGACATTAAAAAACGCCCATATCTTTCCTTTTAAAGATTGGAATCTATAAAACGATAATGTGGTGATTTGTTTACTCATTTTCCTTTAAGAACTCTTCTATCATTTTGAACCATTGACCTGAATTCCACTTTTGTATTTGTTCTTCTTTAGAGCGGATGTTTCGATTTAAATCGATCAAATAAGAATAATTTAACTGATACGCCAAAGGTGCACTTTCATTTAAATTGTAATATATTGGAGAGAATCCAAAGTTATTCTCTTCAAAATAAGCCACAACCGGTGCACGCTCTTCATTTGATACGATATAGAAATCAATTCGAGAGTGAAACTTTTGGTAAAACTCATCAATCATATGCAATGCAGCTTGAGATCTCATATCCCAACTCGCAAAAAAGAAAATAAAAATAGGTTTTTGAAAACTTTGATCAAATTCAAAAGCGATGCCATTTTTGTCTTTAAGATTCCAACGCTCAAACTTTAACTTAAGCTTTGTATCAGCACTTGAAATCATTGGTTTTGGGGCAAGAATTTGATTCGCCTGAAGCTTTAAATGATAAGTTAACGGGGTAACCCAATAGAGAAGTAATACTACAACTACTCCTATATTGATCCATCTTTTTTTCATTGACTTCTTATGAATTAGCGTTTTCCTTTTTGATTACATTTAGTGCTGAACCTTCATTAAACCACTTAATTTGAGATGAATTATAGGTGTGGTTTGCGACAATAGTATCTTTTGAGTCATCAGCGTGAGACACTTCGATATGTAAAGGTTTATTCGGTGTAAAGTCCTCGATATCGGTAAAGTTAAAGGTATCGTCTTCTTGAATTAGATCATAATCATATTCATTTGCAAAAGTGAGGGCCAACATTCCTTGTTTTTTGAGATTTGTTTCGTGAATCCTAGCAAAGGATTTAACGATAACAGCAGCGACTCCTAAATGTCTAGGTTGCATAGCTGCGTGTTCTCTTGAAGAACCTTCACCGTAGTTATGATCTCCAACAACCATTGAATAAATACCCTGGGCCTTGTAAGCCCTTTGTGTTGCAGGTACTGCGCCGTATTCCCCACTCAAATGGTTTTTTACCATATTTGTCTGTTGATTATAGGCGTTCACAGCACCTATTAAGGTGTTATTGGCGATGTTGTCTAAGTGACCTCTAAACCTCAACCACGGACCAGCCATAGAAATGTGATCAGTTGTGCATTTACCTTGCGCTTTAATCAACAATCTTACTTCTTTCAAGTTAGCAGCGTCAATTGGTAAAAATGGATCTAACAATTGTAAACGCTGTGATTCTGGTGAGACTTTGATTTGGACTCCGCTCCCATCTTCCATAGGAGCCACAAATCCGGGGTCTTCCACAGCAAATCCTTCCGGAGGAAGCTCATAACCTCTTGGCTCGTCTAAACGAACTTCATCTCCCTCTTCATTGATAATTGTATCTTTTAGCGGGTTAAAGTCCAGACGTCCTGAAATGGCAATAGCCGTAACCAACTCAGGTGATCCAACAAAAGCTAAAGTATTGGGATTTCCATCTGCACGCTTTGCAAAATTTCGATTGAAGGAGTGAACTATTGTGTTACGAGGACCATCAGCCGCATTATCACCATAGCGATCCCACATTCCAATACAGGGTCCACAGGCGTTTGCAAAAACCGTGGCACCAATATTTTCAAAGGTATTTATGAAGCCATCTCGTTCTATGGTGTATCGCACTAGTTCGGATCCCGGAGTAATTTTAAATTGAGCTTTTGTTTTCAATTTTTTCTCAGCGACCTGTTTTGCCAAAGAAGCCGCTCTTGAGATATCCTCATAAGATGAATTCGTACATGAACCGATTAAACCCACCTCTACATTTATAGGCCAATTATTTTCAACTGCAACTTTGGACATCTCCGAAATTGGTGTTGCCAAATCTGGAGTAAAAGGTCCGTTTAAATGTGGTTCTAGGTCATTCAAATCAATTTCGATAACCTTGTCAAAGTACAATTCAGGATTATTGTAAACCTCAGGATCCCCTGTTAAGTGCTCCTTGACCTCATTGGCTGCATCTGCAACATCTGCACGTGCGGTCGACCTCAAATAACGATCCATAGACTCATCATATCCAAAGGTAGAAGTAGTTGCACCAACCTCCGCTCCCATATTACAAATGGTTCCTTTTCCTGTGCATGACATGGATTCGGCTCCCTCACCAAAATATTCAATAATAGCACCAGTTCCTCCTTTTACGGTTAAAATTTGTGCTACTTTCAAAATAACGTCTTTAGGCGTGCTCCAACCTGAAAGTTTTCCAGTTAACTTGATACCAATTAGTTTAGGGAATTTGAGCTCCCAAGCCATTCCTGACATTACGTCTACAGCATCTGCTCCACCCACTCCAACGGCAATCATACCTAAACCACCGGCATTTACGGTATGGGAATCAGTTCCTATCATCATTCCTCCGGGAAATGCATAATTTTCTAAAACTACCTGATGAATAATTCCTGCACCTGGCTTCCAAAATCCTATTCCATATTTGTTTGATACAGATGCTAAAAAATCAAAAACCTCATTGCTCGTGCTATTTGCTATTTGTAAATCAGCAGCAGCTCCTTTTTTAGCTTGAATAAGATGATCACAATGAACAGTTGTTGGCACGGCAACTTTTGGTTTTCCAGCATGCATAAATTGCAATAAGGCCATTTGTGCAGTCGCATCTTGGCAAGCTACTCGATCTGGAGCAAAATCAACATAATCTTCACCCCTTTTAAGAACTTTATCAGGCTTACCATTCCACAAATGTGAATAGAGTATCTTCTCTGCCAAGGTTAAGGATTTTCCTGTTAGGTTACGCGCACTAATTACACGCTCTCCCATTCTAGCATAAACTTCTTTGATTACCTCAATGTCAAAAGCCATGGTTTAAATAAATGGTTGTTAGCAAATGTATCTCGTTCTGAAGAATTTCAGTAAAAAAGATTCAAAAAAACTTTAGCCCATATGCAGTGGAATTACTGCTTGACCCAATTATTGGCAAAATCGCAATCCGCCTTGCTTTCGTTTATTTGAATGAAGGTATCTTGAATTCTTTCGTCAATCCACTCTTCGATTGTCTTTAATTGTTTGTCTGAAAGGGCTAATTCTTGAATCTTCATATAGTCTCGTGCAAAATCAGCTTTGTGCTCATCATAACGATTAGTCACCTTCATTATTTTATATTTCGATGGACCTCCTTGAGGATCACGCTCAACGATTGGAAATGAAATCTCACCTTCCTTTAATCTACTTATTTGATTATAGAGTGTTGGATCCATTTTAGTCAATTCAAAACGAGCACTAAAATCAGCAGGATTTCGAAGAACACCTCCATCAAATTTTGTTTCTTTTTCGTCTGAAAATAA
>NZIQ01000018.1 GCA_002691685.1 Flavobacteriaceae bacterium
CTTCAGAATTATTTCCCAGAAGTTTAGAAAACAACAATCACAAAGCACATATAGGATTATTATTGTCTTTTTTAAAATTATTTGAACATGTTCAATTCGATTTAAACAAGTTTTCAAAAAAACATATCGATTACTATTACAATCAAGTATTAAGACAAGAAAAGAAAAAAATAGATTCACTTGAGACGTTTGTGTATGCAGAAACAGACCCCAATAGAGATGAGATATTTACACCAAAAGGTACCGTTGTATTAGCTGGGCAGTACGAAGAGGGACTTCCTTTTAAATTCCAGCTTAAAAATGACTTGAGAGCTAATTCTTTAAAAATTTCTTTTTTGTCAACAATCTATGCCAGTCGAAACAAACTATTTGACTTTGATTCCAAATTTAGCTTGGTAACTTCTATTTACCATAAAATAATCGCTGATAACATTGATGAGGTGCAACAATTCAATACAAATACCGCTTCTTTTTCAGCCTTAGGTTCAGAACAAGATTTTTTGACAAAGTTCGAGTCAAATATGGATAAGGCGAATATTGGATTTATGATAAGTTCACATGTATTCAAATTATCTTCTAGTGAGAGAAAAATCAAATTAATTCTTGAGTTTTTACCATCATCTATTTTTCTTTTTTCAGATTTGATTGTTGACATCGTTGAAAACACAAAACTGAGCGAACTAGACATTTTCAATAAAATTTTTTCAAAAGCATTTGATATTTCCTATACGACTAGTGAGGGATGGCATCCTATCAAAGATTATGTAATAATACCACCTATTGACTGGAGTTCTGGAAGAATAGAGATTAATATGAATCTATCAAGTTTAGATCCAGGATTTATTGGATTTAATAAAAAGAATCACCAACTTAACATCAACTCAGATTACCCAGTAATACGATTTAACTTAAATCAAGATAACTTTTACAATGCGTTTTCATTTTTAAGTGTTTTAGAGCTTTCTAAAATCGAGATTAAAGTTCAGGTCAGCAAGCTGAAGAATTTTAAAATCTTTGCGGGAGGACAAATGGTTGATAGCAATTCCGAATTTAATTTTTTCGGACCTACACCAAGATTAGGGAACAAATTATACTTGTGTTGTGAGGAGCTTTTCAATAAAAAAATTGAGTTTTTAAAAATCAAATGGGAGTACTCTAACTTACCATCAGGCTTTAAAAATCTTCAAGAATATTACGAAAATTATGGTAATGATATTTCCGATACAAGTTTTAAATATGAATTAACAGCTTTATCTGATTTCAGGTATTCTGGTAACGAGAATTCTCAATCAGTTTTTCCATTATTCGAAATTGATGAACAAAACAAAACTTCGAAATTTTCAACTCTAGAATTAAGTAATTTGAACTTTTTAACAATAAAACCCAACTACAAACTTAGAAATGGAGAAATACAACGTTTTTCTAATAAGTTAGAAACAGGGATTTTAAGGTTTGAGCTAAAATCTCCTAGTAGTGGTTTTGGAGTTGATCTTTATCCAATTGTATCAACCAAATTATTGACCGAGAAGGTATTAAATCCTAAAAACAACGATGAAGATAAGATAGTTCAACCACCGTATGTTCCAAAAGTTGACCATTTAGAATTAAATTATAGTACGTCAACTACAATTTATTTCACTGATAAGGATAGACGTCAAAATAATAATAAAGTGGAGGATAAAGTTCTTTCTTATTCTCCTTACGGGATTGAAGAAATATTTTCAAAACAGCTATTTACCAAGAATAATTTATTTTACAAGTTTCCTAATGAAGGTGAATTTGTTATTGGATTTAATAGTGAAAAGTCATTTTCAGAATTCAGTATATTATTCGAGATCATTAAAAGTAATAACGCGAGTTATGATTTTAGTAATGATATATCCTGGTATTACACCTCGCACCAAGGTTGGAAATCACTAGAGAAAGAAAATATTCTTTTTGATAAGACCCATAATCTCTTAACCACTGGTATTATTTCATTTAAAGCCCCTTCAGATTTTAGTTCAAATTCTGGTATTTTAAAAAAGGGAGATTATTATTTAAAAGCATGTTCAAAAGATAGGGCAGATCAATTTGGTCTTATAAAATCTGTTAGAACGAACGCAGTTAAAATAATTGAGATAATCCCTTCGGAAGACGTCACAAGAAAAAATACGATTAAAGCAAATAGTGTAGATGGGTTTGAAAATAGAATAAACGGAATAACATTATTAAAACAACCTTTTAGTTCACGAATACCAGGAATTATTGAGTCTGACAATGACTATTATCTTCGTATAAGTCATCTCTTACGCCACAAAAATCGACCAGTAACCTTTTGGGATTATGAAAATTTCATAATCCATAATTTTAATTGGATTTCTCATGTTCGATGCCTTCAAATAAATAGTCAGGCCAAAAAAACTAATGTTCAAATCATGTGTTTTAAAAAAATAGAAGAACACCAAAATGTTGAAGAAGTAATGTTGAGCATTGATGAGATGAATCAAATTAAAAATTACTTGAATAAGTATATATCTCCATTTGTTAAAATTGAATTTGTAAATGCAATTTTTGAAGAATTATGGATAAAATGTAAGTTAAAATTTAAAAATGTTTCCGTGGGTAATGGAATACAGAAGTTTAATCAAGATTTTTTTGAGTTTATATGTTCTTGGAGCTTTAGTTATAATCAAAGCACTCAAAGTATTCCTAAAAGAATTAAAAAAATAGACATAATAAAATTTGTAAAAGAACGAGAGTATATTGAATTTGTAACTGGTATTTCCTTTATTCATTTATCAAGAAATGCAGAAAATAAGATTAGTGTTTATGATTCTGCTGTTATGGAAAACGATCATGAGGAATATATATATATTGGTACAAATAGATCTGTATTTGTGCCTAGAAATGCGCATAATTTAGAGATTATTCAAAGAAATGATTATCATGCCCCAGAACCAACTGATTTTAACGAACTCCTTATAGGCGGTTCTTTCGCCTTAGTATCGGAAGAGACAAAAAAGGTAACAAAGAATAGAACTAAAAAATCTACTAACTCGGATTCAAATATGAACAGTATATTCACTTTAGACATATAAATATGGCACTTAAGAATAGAGAAACTTTAAAAAATTATTTTAAAAAAGGAGGATTTGTAACTGAAAAGCAGTTCATAGATTTAATTGATTCGTCAATGAATCGTATTGATGACGGTATTTCAATTGAGCCAGAAACAGGGCTTAATTTAAATCCCTTAGGTGATTCAACTAAGTTGATATCATTTTATAAAAATAGTGCGCAAAAAACACCTGAATATTCTATCAATCTCAATGACGAAACTGATGAGTTAGTTCTTCAGGACAGAAAAAACTCTAGTCTATTACAAATTAACAATAAAGGAAATATTGGGATTAATAATTCCTCACCAGAATATTCTTTGGATATTAAAGGAACCCTTGGTATAAAAAATAGAGTTGGAACTTATGCTAAAGGTTCTGTTCCCGCTGATGGTCAATGGCATTCAATTATAGATAATTTAGACGGTATTCAGGCTTTTGAAGTTGTTGCTTCTGCTAGCGGTAAAATTAGTGCCGGGCATTATTGTCTGTCTCATGCTATAGCTCTTTCTACTTTTGGTGGAAGAGGCTCTAAATCAAAAATAAAAAAGACTACAGCTTATTATGGTAGTTTCAGGGATAAAATCACCTACAAGTGGGGAGGAAAACTTCATAATTATTCCCTTCTCATTAAAACCTACAGAGATTATGGAGAGGAGAATGGAACTCCATTTAAAATAAAATTTAATTTAACTAGTCTTTTAGATATAGAATAAATGGATGATAATCTTTTCATAGACCCAGATAACTATTCAACAGTCAGCCAAGATTACGAAAAACTTCTTCTTGAGGGCATTGATCATATACAAAAATTATCTGGAAAACAATGGACAGATTATAATTTTCATGATCCTGGAATTACAATATTAGAACAAATTTGTTACGCCTTAACTGATTTAGGTTACAAAAGTAATTTCAAAATAGAAGATATTCTTTTTTTTGGTCAGACAAAATTCAGTTTTAAAGAAAGTGGATTACTTTATGAATTACATGAGATATTACCATCTTCCCCTCTAACCTTAGATGATTTTCGAAAATTAATTCTTGACAGGGTTGAGAATATTGAAAATGCTTGGGTCTTTACGGATGACACAAATAAAATGAATTTTTCAGGGCTATTATCAGTTAGATTACAACTTTCGGATAACTTGGAAGACTCAAGACAAAATTCAGTAGTTTCAAAAGTCACCCAACTTTTAATGAATTACAGGTCATTATCTACAGATTTTGTTGACATTAAGCCTCTTGTTAAAGATGAAATTAAAATAGGTTGTAAAATATCCTTGGATACTTTTACAATGGGTGAACAGGTATTAGCTGAATTATTAGTCGGTATAGAAGAAATGCTTAGTCATAGGATAATTTATCACGATTATGAAAAGCTATTGGAAGTTAAAGATCATCCGGTTAGTGATTTTTTTACTGGAACATTCACTAATAAAGGATTTATAAGGAATTCAGAGTTAAAAGAAAAAATTAATGACGTACACATTTCTGAAATAAGGGAATTAATATCAAATAATAAGGGGATTATACGCCTTGAAAATCTAATTGTTTATAAAAACGATATCCGAATTTATGATGATATACTCACCTTTGGGATTGACCATTACCCTGTATTAATTGACCCCAACAAATATTTTTTAAATGGTGAAAATCCTTTTAAGTTTTACAGAAATGACTCTCCATATGAATTGGATTCAGTTATATTTTTTCAAATCTATGACGCTCTGAAAATGAGAACAAAAGATTCTTACACAAAACGTTTTGATATAAATTTTCAATTTTCTAAGGGCCGGTTTAAGCCTAATGATTTCCAAAAATATTATTCAATAGTCAATGAATTACCATCTGTTTATGGATTAAAGAAGGACGAATTGTCTTCTAATTCAAGTGAATTGAGACGGGCACAAGTTATGCAGTTAAGAGCATACTTGTTTCTTTTTGATCAGTTTATGGCCAATTATGTAAGTCAGTTGACAAATATGAATAAAATATTATCAATTGATATTAGCGAAAACAGAACCTATTTTTACCAAGTTCCAAATGATTTTCCTGATTTAGAATTATTACTGCCGAACAAATCCAAAAAGTCTTATCAAAAACATATAGAAGAGGTTTTAGAAACCAGAGATAAGTTTTATAAACGTAAAAATTTAATTTTAGATCATTTTATGTCGAGGTTTGGAGAGGATTTTGACACTTCGATTTTAGAAAAAACGAAAAAAATTAATCATATTGAAAATGAAGATGAAAGTATTTGGGATTATTCGCTAAGATTAAAACATGAGTATGCAAAGCGTATAAAAAATCTTGGTTTTGCTCGTAATCTTGGATCTAATTATTCTGTACAAAAAAACTTAGAAAATAACATCTCCGGTATAGAAAATCGAATTAGATTAAAATTAGGAATACTTGAGAACCTATCGCTCTCATCATTAAATGAATTGTCGCAAACAAGCACGATTTCTGATATTAAGGAAAGTTGGAGCAAAAAAAAATACGAATTTAATAAACGAGATAAACCACAAACACTTGTGCTACCCGATTCGTTTTATAAAAACGATCAGGTTCATTTTTATTTTGATGAGAATACGGGGATAAAGCAACTGTTTTTCAATGGAGTCATATCTAGGAATTTTAAAATAAAGCAGTTTAAGAATTCGTCAATGTTATTGTTTAACTCTGGTTTACCAGGACTTCCTTGGGTAAATATATATAGATCTGATTCTATTATTTCATGTGAAAGAAAAATTAAAGAAATAATCAACAAGTTTAATTCTCTAAATAAATCTTCAGAAAATATGTTTGAGATTGAAAGTATACTATTACGGCCAATCCAAAATAGGAAATATGAAATGTTGATTTATGATGTAGATAGGGAGATTTTGCTGAGGAGTTATTCGAATAGTTCAATTGAAGAATTAGAAGACATGAGAATAGATCTTGCAATTATGGCTCTTGAGTCTAAAAATTACAACATAATAAAAAGTAATAATAGTGAGTTATATGATGTCGTAATTTATAATCTATCGAATAGACCAATTTTTAAAAGTGAGAAATCGTTTTCGAGTGAAATTACAGCCAATGAATTTATAAAAAAAGTAATGAATTATTTCAAAGGAATTATTGATAAAAATAAAATATCAAATACATCAGAAATAGTTTCTAAAGATGATATTTTTAATCAATTTCCTGAAGAATTTGAATACTCAAATTACATGTATTTTGTATTTCCAGATTGGCCTATTCGGTTTCAAGATGAGGAGATAAAAAACACAATTAGAGAAGTTATTGAAGAATTTATTCCTGTTCATATCAGATATACATTACTTTTTTTAAGCCTGCACGAAATGGTTAATTTCGAGAAATTATATTTTAATTGGAGAAACGCAAAAGCGAATAATTTGATCGATTTTATAGACGAACATTCCTTAAAACTGATACAAATTTTGTTGAAGTTTAAATCAAAGTATGAAAAATGAAATTTGCATACGTGAGTTCATTTTTGAATTGGAATTAGATAATACAGACAACTTTGTCAATTACTACACGAATATTTCTAGTATAGTTAAAGAAGTTAATTTAAAATCTACTAAACTCGGGTTAAAAAGCTATAGATCACAAAAAATAACCAAATTAGAAATTGATATTGATATAGTTAACCTCAATGATGTTAGCGGACTATCTGACATTATACTCAAAAAAATTATTGATAAGATCT
Organism: Flavobacteriaceae bacterium; assembly: GCA_002691685.1. Classification (GTDB taxonomy): domain Bacteria; phylum Bacteroidota; class Bacteroidia; order Flavobacteriales; family Flavobacteriaceae; genus UBA3478. Next base: position 6,823 of record NZIQ01000018.1, read on the forward strand.
CGGGTTATGAGCTCATTTCTTCTCCTAATCAGATTAAGAATATAGAATTATCCATTTTGGAATATGTACTTTTTGTCATTGACAATGGGTTCTATCCTTGGCCTTATGATTCCAAGAGTAAATTTAACTCTCATTTAAAAAAGAATTTTCAATTTATTGAAGACTTTGAACTTCTTAGGAATAAGATAGTCTATGATCACAATAAATTCATAAGGTTATATAATCTTTTGAGTAAAGAGATGTATATGAAACTATTAGAAGTTCTTTTAGGGGACCAATTTAAATATTATAGTTCGCAAGATTTAATTTTTCAAAATTTCAATTCAAACAATACCATTGATTCTTTCTCGAGAAAGTTTGTACTATTCTCAGCTCTAATAAAAAATGGCGCAAATATTGAAGCCACAATAGAAGAGGTATTTTCCTTTATTTCGAAAGATTCTTCAACTGAAAATACTTTGTTAAAAATCAAACAGAACCAATCCACGATAGGTGCTGAAAATTCTTTGTGGTATAGTCATGTTCAAAATTTTCTTAGTGGACCAACATTTAAATCGATTAACACAGATGCTGTTTATGATTCAGAGTTATCAGGAAAAAAAGGCATTGGTTCTAGGGGAGGACACTTACGAGGTTTAATACATTTAATAGAGGGCTTAAAAGATTCTTCGTATTTCGATAGTAAATCAGTAGGGTCATTTATAGATCAGTTAAAAGGGATTCAATCGTTAAGTGCACCACTTTTTATAGAGAGGTTTGTTGAGCATATGTTATCAGAAGGTTCAATAAGAGATGGATTTGAAGTAGTGGAAAAGCTTATGACACATACGATACAACAGTCGAGTTTGACTGTATATGAGCGCAATGGGTTAGAGAATATTGTCGATTATTATTTAAAGCAGAGTACTACAAGAAGTCGTATTAATGATGTGCTAGTTTACATAAGGGAATCGGTACTAAGCAAGGGTGTTGGATTAGATATTTTTGTTAGAGGTTTTTTAAAGCATCCATCATATTTGAATGCGTTGAATGATGACGACTACATACTATTGATTCAAAGTTATACAAGAGGGAAGTTAAGTTATAAGGAAGTATCAAGACCATTATTATTGCTGATATCAGAGGATAAGCGAGAGAAAGTAAGTCAAGTTCTAAGGCGCGAGACACTCAGGCACATCGATCAGAGGGGTATAGGACTAGACAAAGAAAATCTTGAGAAATATTTATTAGATGTAATACGTAAGACAGATAAAAGTCTATTACCGGAAGAGATTAGAGAAGAAAATGAAATTAATTTGCTTCGCGTTGAAATAGAAAAGGACAGCAGACTGAAATCAATAGAAAAGTTAGATGTTCAATACGCTGAAGAAGATTATTTTGATTATATGCTCAATCTTATTAACGACCTGCGTTTGAATAATAAGGAGGGTTCAACGTCTAAAAATTTTAAAGGTTTAGAAGAGCTTTTTATAAATAAACAGTCATTTATTTCTTTTTTATGGGAATATCGAAACGAGAATTCGTTACTTTTTTCTCTTGCAAAGCTTAGTTTAAAATCACAAAACACTCAAAAATTTAAGATTTTAATCGATTCTGGTAATTTTAAATTATTGAATGTTGAATTGAAATGGTTAGATATTTTTCTTAAATATCGATATGTTAATTTGACTTTGAGTGACCTTACTCTATTTGCAAGATTTCAATTGTTAAAAACTTTAGGATTCACTGAATTCCAAAAGAAACGATATAATCCAGGTGATTATTCTCTTAACTTACTGAATTATCTTGAATACGAAAAAGGGTTATATTATGATCAATTAAGGACAATTCTTAAGGATCAATATTTACTCTTAGAAAAAGATATGATCATTGCTTTAAGCACCTTCTTAGAGCAAGATAGATTTGAAAAAATGAGTCCAAATGAATCATCTAATTTATTTTTTCAGGACTTAAATTATTATTACTTAAAGTTTGCTAGGGCACCTTTTTGGAAAGAAAAAGCTCGATTGACTTCGGCAGAAATAGACCTGTACTTAAAACTTGCCTTCAATTCAAAAAACAAACAGAATTTAAAGAGACTATTTTCTGACAGTGAAGTTTTAAAAAACTTAATCCCAATTTTAACCAAAAAAAATAACAATGAACTTTTAGATATAATTCTAAAATTGGAATCATATTTAAATGTTAATGATTTAAGTTCTTTTCTAAAATTTGTGCTTGAAAGAAATGAATCTTCTGAAAGACAGTTTAAAAAGTTATTCGAGACGATACTCAGTTTGAAGTTGTGGAAAATATTGCATTGGGATTTGGTATCAACCCAACTTCGTCAAGAATTTAAAAGGGAACAAGAAATTTTAGAATTATTAACTGAATTTGAATCAGAAAATTATCCAGAGAAGAAGTCATTAGATATTGAAAAACAAATTCAAAATTGGTCAAATCAAAAACTTATTGCTGTTATTCAATATTATATAGACTATTCTGTTTTACCTAGCGAATTCAATGAATTTCAAAATCAAATCATTGATAGAATAAATTCGATTTCTTTCAAGAATATTAAAGAAAACATTACTCTGTTTAAAGGTTATTTTAAAAAATTAATCGATGGATCATTTTCTTATCAATTAATAAGTAATGAGCTGTTACTTCAATTATTTTTTGAAGCAATAGAAATTAATTCAGTAGATAAAAATGAACTCATACAATTAATAAATAGAATCTATAAGTCTAAACAAAAAAATAAAGATTATCTAATCAGCCTTCAGTTCATGTACGATATTTTCATTTTTAAAAATGAAAATATCAATTTGCTCAAAACTTATTTCTTATTAAGCGTTGGAAACAATAATCAAAGTCAATTTCTAGAAAAAGAAGAATTAGATAAATTAAATCAAAATACCATTCAATTAAACAATAAGCTTCTTTTGGATGAGATACAGATAGAATTTAATTATCTGAAATATTTTTTAGAAGTAGGATCTTCACATCAAGATAAAATTCACTATAGTCTAACAGATTATTTAGACATCATTGACAAGTTAAAGAGATCGGGTAGTCTAATCTTAAAGAATAATTTATACAAATGGTCGATAAGAAATAAATCGTACATCACAAATCTATTACGGCTTTATAAATCGCAGACTAAAAAGAATGATTTGTTGGACGTTATTTTACCAGGTCTAAGTACCTATTTCAATGAAAAGAAAGATTTTATTAAGTCAATATTACCACAACATATTCAACGTAAAAATGATGAAGATTTTATAGACACGATTGTTCTGGAATATTTCGTGTCATGGTCAACAGTGGGTTTAAATGTGAGTTCAGCAAAAAAAATAACTATCACTTTGATTTTAAATCTTTGGAGACCTTTATCAAAAAATAAACGTCAGTTTTCGAAAATAATAGAGAATTTAGATAATAAAGATTTGCTCCAACATCAAGAAATAATTAACGATATTAAATCTTATATTCATAATTTGAAGCCACAAATTGGGAATCCTACTTCTTTTAAAAGTGATGTTTCATTAGTAAAAGAAATAGAAAAGGGAGTATTAATTCAAAATTCAGGGTTGATAATTACTTGGCCTTTTCTCAGTACACTATTCTCAAAATTGAATTTGACTGAAGATTCTGTATTTAAAAATGATTTTTCGACTCAAAAAGCTATAATTGCAAGTCAATATATGGTTTACGGTTCCATCCCCTTTGATGAAGATTCGTTACTTCTAAACAAGATTCTATGTGGGGTTCCCTTTGAATACTTTGTTGATATGAACATTACATTGACAGAAACAGAAAAAGGAATTTGTGATATGGCACTAGAGGCAGTTCTAGCTCAATGGAAGAATGTAAAGTCTATTCAAACCTTAAGAGAGTATTTTCTTCAAAGACAGGGACTACTTCAGAGTACAGATTCGGAGTATATTTTGAGAGTTAATGAAGAAACTAGAGACATTTTATTGAAATTTATAATATGGAACTTGTCACTTATAAAAACTAGTCACATGGATAAGCCCCTTACAATACATTGGAAATATTAATGGAAAGAAATTTAACTACTCTAAATAATGCCACTACCTATGAAAGGGAATTAACATGGTTGGATAATCTTATTTCTGAAAGACTGGAATGTTATTTTTCGGGTGAGAAATTGAAAGAAACATTTTTAGAACCACCAAAAATTAATCCAAATGAAAGTGTTTATTCGGCTTGGTTATACAAAAATGACTTTGATCCTTTTCATAGATTGGTCATAGTTTCTGCATTAACAGTGACCTACTCTTCTAGCACATTTGATAGATTTTTGATTAAAAATAAAGGTTTAGATAAACGCTTTACTGAATTTGGAGGATATTTTGACTCAAAATTATCCAAGTTTGTTCCGACGTTCGAAACATTATTATTTTTATTCAACGGAGTAAAGCATTCATCTAAATTTCTCATTAGAAATATTTTGGATAAAAACAATATTTTGATTGCTAGAAACATTCTCACAATACAGAACTTTGAAAGCACCAAATCATTTTTGTCTTCATCACCGTCTTTAACAGATGAAACAATTCAATTATTGACAGTAGGCACAAAATTTAAGCCTCAATACAGCATCAATTTTCCAGCAAAACTTATTGAGACAGAAATGAATTGGGATGATTTGGTATTAAATGAATCTTTGTTGAATGAAATTGAAAATATTTATATCTGGCTGAAACATAGTAATCAAATTGACAATGATCCTAATTTGAGAAAAAAATTTAACAAAGGCTATAAGTGCCTGTTTTATGGACCCCCTGGAACAGGAAAAACCCTAACAGCATCTCTTTTAGGGAAGCGAAATGGTTTAGAGGTTTACAGAATTGATTTGTCTCAAATCATCTCTAAATATGTAGGTGAAACCGAAAAGAATTTAGCTCAAATATTTGACCTAGCAGAAAATAAAGATTGGATTTTATTCTTTGATGAGGCTGAATCTCTTTTTTCTAAACGAACAGATGTTTCTGACTCCAAGGATAAGTTTTCCAACCAATTAACTTCTTATCTATTGCAAAGAATCGAAGATTTCAATGGCTTAGTTGTACTAGCAACGAATTTAAAACCCAATATTGATAACGCATTTTCTAGAAGAATTCAAACAATATTACACTTCGATTTACCTGATTTTAATGAAAGAAAGTTAATATGGAAAAGTGCTCTTTTTGGAATTTTTGAAATTGAAGATCAAGTAATAACCCGGTTAGCTAAAAATTACAAAATAGGAGGAGGAAGTATAAAAAATGTTGTAAACTATACTTGGCTTTTGTCAAAGAGAATGAACCAAATACCTACAGAGCAAGAGTTCGTAATAGGTATTAAAAAAGAATTAATGAAAGAAGGTAAATTGATATAATTTAGACAAAACCAAAAAATGTTTTCCAACACTTATAAAATACTTCGACAATTAATTTTAAATAAAAAAGTTCAGTACTCCAATTATTTTGATTTCTTCATTTACGTTATAATAATTATAACTGTGATTGATCATTCACTGCAAACATTGGATAGCATGAAAGAATATCACGATGTACTTGATAGTTTAGAAATTATCTCGATAGTAATTTTTTCGATAGAATATCTCATTAGGCTCCTAGCTAATCCCAAAAAAGTGAAATATTTATTTTCTTTCTGGTCATTAATTGATCTTGTTGCATTAGCACCTTTTTACTTGGGATTTCCTGTTGATTTAAGGGAAGTAAGGATTCTAAGATTAATTCAATTAATGAAGTATGATTCTGCGTATAAAAATATTATTCAAGCATTTAAGAAAATTCAAAGAGAGCTTTTAATTTTTTCTTTGCTCACTATTTTCCTGCTCTATGTTGCAGCTGTTGGTATTTATCACTTTGAAAATCCTGCACAACCAGAGGTATTTAAAGATATTTTTCATTCTATGTGGTGGTCGGTCGCAACGTTGACCACAGTGGGTTATGGCGATATGTACCCTATAACTGATGGAGGAAAGTTTTTTTCAAGTATGATAATTTTTATAAGTCTTGGAATTGTTGCCGTTCCAGCTGGATTAATTGCAAGTTCTTTTATTGAGGCTATTAAAAATAAGTCTAATGAATACAGCGAAAATTAGTTTTTTGGTTCCGTTTTTTGCAAAAAGAAAATTCCTAAACTGAAAAGGAGCATAAGACTAGCGGGTAAAAATTTAATTGCTTGATCGTTGACCTTAAAGTGCATGCCAATGGCACCTAACATCAGAACAGCCATTAAAACAGCTGCAGGAATGATTAATTTGCGTTTAATTAGACCGACCAAAAGACCGCTAGCTGCTAAAACTTTCAATGTACCAATGATGTAGACAAAATTTTCATCCAATCCGTAGACGGCGAATTCATCAATCATATTTGAAGCATCACCCCCTCTATACATGGTGGGTTTGTTAAAACGAAAAAGCCAAACGTTGAGAACAATTACAGAAACAGTGGCTGATAACAGAGGTTTTAAAAACTTCATTTGGTTAATTTTTACAACTCTTAAGATACTCAAAATAAGGAGATTTTTTGCTTTTTCAATTAGAACGACAACCCAAGCGGTATATATTTCATCTGTGAAATACTTCAAGGAATTTGCCCATCAGCCTTTTGAAGTTCACTTTTTTGGATTGTATTCTTCATAAAATACCATATAATATTGGCGATGATTTATTGCGTCTAGTGTAGTTAGAGGTATGCAAGGAGATTGATATCTGCTTGCTCAACCAAGTCTAACTTAAAAAGGAGAAAAAATTGTTAGATTAGAGACATGAAAACATTAAAAATCATTAGGAGTATAGGAGGTTTGGTATTTGGAGGAGCCGCAATATATTCTCTAACTGAAAAAAGAATATACCGAAGCCGTTATTCAATTCACCTTATTCTTGTTTCTATCTGTAATCTCACTTTTTTATTCCAGTAAAAATGAGAGATAAATTCAAAGGCATAAAGAAGTTTATTTTCGAAACCTCCGTAATTATTATCGGTATTTCTATTTCATTTTGGTTGAGCAATATTCAAGCAAAATCAGATGATCACAACATGGAAGTTGAAATACTTGAAGCCATAGAAATTAATATCGATGAGATTCAAAAGTATTTAGACAACAGACGTGAAACATTGGATGCTGATAATCAGCTCATGGATTATTTCTCGACACATTGGAATGATTTGAATCTTGATTCTATCGTCGAGGTTTTACAATACGGAAAACACATGAAAGCTTTTCACAATGTGTTTTTGGATTACAGGGAGTTTCATCCGCCTGTTTCAGAAATCACCTCTATTATTGGAGACGGTTCAATATCACTCATTTCTAATCGGGAAATAAAAATTCAATTGATTTCTTTAATGGATAATAGTTATGATTTCGTCAATCAAAACGTCAAAAGTGAAATTGAATTACAACAATCATTCAGAAATCAATTGGTGCAAGAAGACAGTTACGAGATTTCAAAAATATTAGAAACCACCCAAAATGAAATGACGCAAAGAGTTTCAGGAGCAGTTGACAATAGAGAAAGAATCCTTGCTGAACTAAAGGCAATCACCAAATTAAGAGCGGCAAAAAACTACCTTAACCTTAAAATACGACAACGATTTTGGGTTATGAATTTCTACAATAGTTTTGAGCGTAATCTAAATACATTAGATGAAATGGTTGTTAAAGAACTAAAATCCATACGATGAAAAAAGCATTAATTCTAATTGCAATTATTTTTTCAAGTTGCTCAAAGGAAGATTGTACTAAAACAGTCAATCTCCCAGTTTGGGACTCCATTGAAATGACCTTCGTCGATAATTTTCAAGAAGTACCTTGTGATTTGGGCGAACCCGCTGACCAGCCTGTGTCGATTCTATAATCTGAATTAGATGTTCCAAATTAGGAGCCTTAGAGCTTTGGTTTAGTGTAGAGTATGCTTGTATATCAAATCTATTAAAGTGTTGTTTTGTAACGACTTAAATTATTTTTTGTATCTTAAATGGACCTAAGTGAGGGAAGCTCACTATATACTAGGAGTTATACGTTTTAAATCTTTGGATAGATTCATAATTATTCCCTCATTTTTTCAGTTTAGACTAGAGGCTATTGTTTTGAGCAAATAATAGCCTCTTTTTTTATCTCTTTCGTTTAAAGAAGTTTCTCTTCCATAGTAATCTCAGTAAAAAGATGAATAGAAACAAAAAAAACCAAAACCCTATAAAATTGAAAAGCGCAAGGCTTATATCTGCACTACTGAATCTTCCTGCGGTAATGATAACAAGAGCAGTCCATAGTGAAGCAATAGCCAAAATGAATAAAAACCAAGATAAATACCTGTTCATATCTTAAATATAAAAAAAGGGGTGCAATCTATTATGTAAGATCTTTTTTTATCTACTAAATCCTGGGTCAGTGTTGTGGGTCAGTATTGTAAGTTTTATTACGAAATTATAGTCTATCTCATGATTTAACTTAATCCTATACCCTTCACAATTGAAACGCATAAAATTACGCTTAGAGTATTAGAAACAATACACTTATTTTTATTAAGTCTAAATAAATATAGTTATTTTTGATATAATGTTAAAACCTAAATTTTATGAAAACAATAAATGTTGTTGTTATGTCTTTTCTCTTTTTGCAAATAAGCAATGCTCAAAGAAAACAGAGACAAGATGCAGAGGCGATCAAAAAAATGTGTGGTTGTTACGAGATCACCTTTAATTTCACCGAAACGTTCAATTACTCTAATGATCCTTTATATAAACCCTCCAAAACAAAAGTTTCTAAGGCTTTAGAATGGGCCGGACTCGTAACTGACGAAAGGGGAAAGATTCAAATTCAGCATATCCTTCAGGCAGGAAATCCTTCTGATCCTATGATTATAAAGCATTGGAGACAGGATTGGTTATTTGAAAACACAGATTTATACATGTACAATGCTGACAACAATTGGTCTTTTGTGCAAAAGACAAAAAGCGAGGTCAAAGGGCAATGGACACAAAGAGTCTTTCAAGTAGATGATAGTCCGCGATACGAGGGAAGTGGCTCTTGGGTGCACGTAGATGGCAAAAGTTATTGGGAAAATATAACACCAGCACCATTAGCTCGCCGCGAATTTACTGCTAGAAACGATTATAATATTTTAATGCGTGGCAATCGTCACGAAATTACCAAATACGGATGGGTACATGACCAGGACAATCATAAGGTGATTCGTGAAAAAGGTAAAGATGATGTAATACTAGCTAAAGAAAAAGGCTATAATACTTACGTTAAAGTGGAGGATAGTCGATGCACTGCTGCTGTAAATTGGTGGAAGGAGAATGAGAATAAGTGGCGAATGATTCGCTCCAAATGGGATGAAGTTTATAAACGAAACCAAGATTTGACTCTTGAAAGTAAAGTAGATAACAAACCACTTTACAAACACCTGTTCATGGATGATCTAACTACTGAGGTGCAGCTAAATAATTTGATAGAATCATTTGTGAAAAAGCAATAAGACAATGAAATTAAAGTTAACAATAGCACTTCATACTCTTCTAATTTATGGGTCTCTAACAGCACAAAACATTTTTTTGAATCGTGATTATTGGAAGAACAGTCCAAGCTTAGAGCAAGTTAAGGAAGATATTCATTCAGGTAACGATCCTACTGAGCTTAACAAATATGCCTTCGATGCTACGATATATGCATTACTAGAAAATAGTGATGATGAGGTAATAAAATATCTATTATCACTTGATGGAAATACTATTGACAAGAAAACACATGACAGTAGAATTTATTTACATTGGGCGGCCTATGTTGAACGGGTTACCATAGTTAATTATTTACTTAAAAAAGGTTCCTCCTATACAGATATTGATAGTCGTGGCTATACACCACTTGCTTTTGCCGCTAATGCTGGAAGGAAAAATAAGGAGCTGTATGAAGCTTTTGAGGAGCACGGTGTAAATTTATTAGATGAGAAAAATAGCTATGGGGCTGATTTATTATTATTGATTGCGCCATCTTTAATAAGTGCTAGCGAGTTAAATTACTTTCTTGAAAAAGGTTTTACATTAACTAGTAAAGATAATAAAGGCAATGGCATTTTTAATTATGCAGCCAAAGGCGGTAACATTGAGTTTTTAAAGTTATTGGTCGAGAAAGGAATTGAGTACAAGTCGGTAAATAATGAAGGTGGAAACGCGGTACTCTATGCCTCAATGGGTAAACGAGGAAGTGATTTTACAATCGAGAGTTTTGAATACTTAGAAAGTTTAGGTCTTAGAATAAATGTTGTGGGTCACAATGGATACAATCCTTTACACCGAATAGCATTTAACAGTCATGACGATGCTTTATTCGATTATTTTATAAATAAAGGGGTTGACATTAACTTACAAGATTATAGAGGAGCTAGCCCCTTTATGAATGCTGCGAACAGCAATAAGTTAGCCATCCTAAAACTACTTTTTCCCAAGGTTACAGACATAAATACGCAAGATTATAATGGGTGTTCTGCATTAGCTATGGCCATAAATAATAACGATGTTGAAGTTGTTGAATTTCTTTTGGAAAATGGGGCTGACATTGGAACAATAGACAAGGATGGAAATACCTTAGCCTTTTATTTACTCAATACGTTTGGAACAAATAAGAATGTAGCTTTTGAAGCAAAATGGAAATTGTTAAAAGCAAAAGGTCTTTTATTGAATAAAAGGCAAAAGGGGGGTAATACACTTTTACATCTTGCAACTCTAAAGAATAATTTAGCACTATTAAAATGGCTTTCATCTTTTAATATAAATATCAACGCCACCAACAATGAAGGATACACAGCTCTTCATCTAGCTGCTATGAAATCTGACACTGATGATATATTGAAACATCTTTTAAAGCACTGGGCAAATCAAGCTATAAGAACTGAATTTGGAGAGTCCGTTCTTGAACTAGCAAGTGAAAATGAGCAGCTTCAAAGAAATAATGTTTCTCTAGATTTCTTGAAATAAATATGAAACAGATTTTTAAATTATACCTAGCACTTTTAACAGTAGCTTTTCTTTTATTCAGTTTCACTGAATTTACTGAAAATGTAAGCTTTAAATGTTTGATTCAATTAAAAAATTATATCGGTGAGGGTGCTTATTTAGTCGTTTCAATTTTAGATGAAAACGGAAAGTATAATCAAACTCTCTATGTACAAGGAAAAGACAAAGAGTGGTATCATGAAATTTTTGAATGGTGGCAATTTTATGGCAAACGCAGAACTGACATAGATTCTATATCAGGAGCTACAATAAGTGGCGGAGAAAGAGCGATTTGTATATTGAATATTCCTGCAGAAAAGATGAATAAAGGATATACTATCCGTTTTGAAACCGCAGTAGAGGACAAAGAGTATTACGCTGCAGATGTAGAATTTTTGCTGACTTCAGAAAATCTCAAAAGTAAAAAAGAGGGCTCCGGTTTTATTCGTTATATCAGATTTATACCGCAACTCTAAGTTTTAGATGATCAACAGAATTTGGAGATATAGTCATTTAATATTAGCACTAGTATCGACGCTTTTCATAGTTATTACTTCAGTTACTGGTGTTATCCTAGCTTTTGAGCCGATTAATCAATCGATTAAAAATCATGATGTTATTTCTTTAGAAGATCTTTCATTATCAAAAACAATTTCTGCTTTAAGAAAAAGAGAAGAAAATGAAGTTCTTAATATAACTGTCACGAAAGATAATTTTGTTACTGCTTATTTAGTTAATGAGCAAGGAGAAATGGTTCATTATTATGTTCACCCTATGACAGGTGAGTTACTAGAGAAGGTTGGAGAAAAGCAAGAAGTATTTCAATGGGTTACCAGTTTGCATCGTTCATTATTTTTAAAACGTATAGGAAGATTTTTTGTTGGTTTCACAAGCCTTCTACTTTGCTTCATAGCTATAACAGGCCTTTTACTTTTACTCCAACGGCAAGGTGGTTTATTTAAATTATTCAGCAAAGTTAGAGATCGTGATTTCAACCAACGATATCATGTTGTTTTAGGTAGACTATTTTTATTGCCAATTTTTATAATTGCCGGAACAGGTCTTTTTTTAAGCTTAGAGAAATTCAATTGGTTACCTCAAAACAATCAACAGCTGGATTGGCAGGGGTCTAGTAATTTCAATTCAGAAGTTCAGTCTACAACAAAGCAAAATTTTCTTTTAGAAACCAAACTCTCTAAACTGAGAAAGGTAAACTTCCCTTTCTCTAAAGACGAATCAGATTATTATGAAATTGAACTACTTGATCGAGAGGTGTTAGTGCATCAATATACAGGCGAGATTGTGAGTGAAGTGCTATATCCATTTACGGAACTTCTTTACGGGTTGAGTTTGCAATGGCATACGGACAAGGAAGTATCTTGTGGAGTATTATTTTAGCCATTTCTTCTGCTAGTCTGCTATTTTTTATTTTCTCGGGGATTTCTATATATATAAAGCGACAAAAAATCAAAGAACCTATTTTGGCTTTGAATTCTATCAATGAAAGTAAATTTATCCTTTTAGTAGGCTCTGAATTCGGAAATACATATCGTTATGCTTCTGCGGTTGCTAAAGCAATCAAGGCTACAGGAAAAAAAGTTGCAATTACTACTCTCAATGAATACAGTTACTATCCCAAGGCTGAATATGTTCTAGTTTTTACTTCAACCTATGGAGATGGTGATCCACCATCAAACGGAAGAATGTTTGAAAAACTATTTTATGAAGTAAAACAAACGAATCAGATTCGATTTTCTGTAGTAGGTTTTGGGTCTTTAGATTACCCAAAGTATTGTCATTTCGCTATAAAAATAGATGGCTTATTACACAGCGACTTAAATTTTATTCCAGTGCATTCACTTGTTAAAATAGATGACCAGTCAGATAGCGCATTTGAGGAATGGGTTCGTTCTTGGAATAAAAACACAGGAATGAACTGGAAGGTTTCTTTATCTAAATTAAAAAAGGAGTCAAGTCACAACAAATCATTTACTGTTATAGAACGAACGGCTCTTAATATTGATAATACCTCGTTATTGAGATTACGACCAAAAGAAAACATATGTTTTCACTCTGGAGATTTATTTAATGTAATTCCACCTGGAGATTCGCTGGCAAGACAATATTCTATTGCCAAAATTGATGGAGATATTTTGTTAAGTATTAAATGGAAGCCTAAAGGGGTTTGTTCTACATATTTATGTTCCTTAAAAAAAGGAGATATTCTTTTAGCTGGGGTTCAAGAAAATGTCAATTTTCATTTCCCGAAAAAGACATCTTCAGTTTGGCTCATTTCAAATGGAACAGGAATAGCACCATTTTTAGGAATGCTAGATACAAATAATAATACCTCTATTCGATTAAACTGGGGAGGAAGATCAGAAGTTTCTTTTGATTTATACAGAGAAATTGTAGAGCGATCACTTTCTCAGCATAATCTAAAGGATGTTCGTCAAGATTATTACGCCACTTATGAATTAGCTTTTTCGCAGGGTAAAGAGAAAAAATATGTACAAGATTTGTTATCCGATAAGCAAGTCGAAGTAGCGAAAACACTTAGTGACGGTGGCGTATTTATGCTGTGTGGTTCTAAGGCCATGCAGAGTTTTGTTACTAATACTTTACAAGAAATATCTAAAATCCATTTAGATCAACCTTTGAGTGATTTTGAAAAAAAAGGACAACTCTTAATGGATTGTTATTAAAAATCATAAAACTTATGTGCAACGAATTAAATACTTTAGCCAAGAATTTCGACGGAGAACTCCAACATTGTTGTGATTGCGGAGCCTATCACCTGCTTTTTAACAACCTTTATATTCAATTTAACCAGAGGGAATTTAAGGCGTTTAAACTTTTATTATCTGAAACTGATGTAGATTACTGTAAATGTAGTCCTTATGTAAAAAACTTTAAACGAAAAATCCCTATTCAAACAATTCAGACTAATCTAACTTTGATGTTTGATGAACAAGAATTTAAATCATTGAAAGATTTAATTTTTGAACGCACAAAAAATTCAAATACATTTTTACACAGTTCTGAAATTGATTACAGCGCTAATTTAAATTAAACATCTTATGATTAATTAAATCAAATATTAACAAAGGCAATGGCTACACAAAATTTAATAAACCAATTGAAATGAAGTCTTAATAATTGTCTAGGTTAAGATTATGATACTAACAATCTGGTAAAATTTACTTAAGATAATTAGCTAATTTAAAGAGGTTATTTGGCTTGTAATTACAATGGAAGACTAAAACAATTTAATACAAATCAGGGCATAAAAAACCCCTATGCTGGGGAGGGTTAATAATATTCAATCGATTTTATTGTTGAGGTTGATATTTATAATAACCTTCTACAGGAATTATCAGAAGATCATAACCTATTTCTGTGAACATCATACATGTTGCGCCACTGATGAAATCCGCAGTATTGCCTTCGAGTGAAGCTGGGTCTTTTAGAAATAACATCAAGTGAGGACCTGATTCAATCCATTGACGTTGAGCTGCATCTTCTTTACTAAAAGCCATAGGCATTGCCTCATGAGGATTTCCACCCATTGTCAGGGTCAGCCATTCCTCGCGGATTTGCCGCTAATGCGGTCTAGCCATTTGTGCCTTCTCTCAAAACAGTTCCATCTAGATCAATAATAGTACAATCTGCAGCTATAAAAGATGGTCCGGCTTCATTAGCTCCATATATTCCATCTATAGTTTTAGAGGCTACCATTTTTCTGATATTCATTTTTGGCATTTGGAGAAAAGCTCCTAAAGGAGCATATCAAAAGTAATTACGTTAAAACCCTTCTTAAAGGATGATTTTTAGCCTACCTCATTATCTTTATTTATCTGTTTTATGTCAGAAAAATAAAATGGTTGACCAAGCATCTCATTTACTTTTATTAAATGGAATTCGTGATGGCTATAACTCCTGTAGCTACAGTACAAGGTGAATTTGATAGATGGCCTCAATCAACTTTTCATTTCTTTGGTCTTTTAGTTGTTTTTTGTTTTTTTATATTATCCTTAGATCTTGTATAAGTCAAAAAGGCGAAATAGTTCTTTTAATCACAAGATGAGCCAATGATCTACCCGCATTATTAGATTGTGGTAGTCACTTTTGGATTCTAATTGAAAGGACAACTAAGTCAGGGACAAGTCTTAAAAGAAAGTTTTATTACGAAAAAAATACTAATAACAACCCAAGAGTAATCTATCCCATTATTTTAGGATTTAAGAATCTGTTTTTGTGTTTTACGAGATAGGTAATTGAATAACCCGTTTGTAAAGATATTTTATCAAAAGTTTCATTTTCTATGAGCATTTCATAAACTCTTTGCTCCCTCTGTTGTTTTATATATTTGGCAGGTTTAAACTCTTTGCTCAAGCTGTTAATTTCATGATAGTCTAACTTAAATTTATCTTGAAGAATTTCTAACGTAACAACCCTTAAGTTTCTATTAATGTATCTTTTTATACTAAAAATGACTTCCTGATTTGAAGGAGTTCTATTTCTGTTATTGTATAAAAAGAATAAGATAATGGCAACCAAAAGAAGTATTACTAAATACTCAATCGAGTTATTCTTATTTTGATTAAAACCTGAAATGTTATTAATAAAACCTGTTGTCTGAAATTTACTAACATTTTGGATTTCATAAACTCCGTGAATACTTCCAAAAGAAATGTTATCATCAGATTTATAGAAGGCATGTCTATTGAACTCGTCGATAATGATGTTGTAATAAAGTCTCATTGAAGACTTGTCAAATAAACTTAAACCATTATTTCCGGAGATAAATAAGGTTTCTCCAATATCAGCTATAGTGTGAATTGAATTGTCAAGTGGATAGGAATGAATAATTTCAAGTCCTTCAGATTTTCTTTCAAGTTGTACTAATGTATTGTCCTTGGTAATGGCATAAAAAAAAATTCCGTCTAATGAACACTCTAAAATATCCGTAATATTATCCGCAATGTTTTCATCGATTATTCTAGTGGAATAATCGTTTAAATCAAGTGAAAAATAGTTATCATCATCAACGAAGTGAAACTGATTAGAACTATTCATTCTTTCATAAATTTTATTTCTTATAGGAATAACATTTTTTTCTGAAGAATAAATTAATCTGAAATTATTTGATTTTAAATCAAACAGGTATATGCCTTTATCTCCCGTTGACGAGCTTGTTTTTTTTCCGGAAATTAACAGAAAATTTGAGTTGCCAAGATTGAAAATATCTGAAATCCTGCCGTAAGGAGCGTCAGAGCTTTTTGAATTATCATTGTTGTATAAAATTTTCTCAACGCCATTTTGGTAGCTTATAAGACCATTATAACATACGAATGTTATGGAATCAAATTCTCTTATTTGACCGTCAGTATAACTTATGGATAATTCATTATCTTCAATAAAGACCCCGCCATAAAATCCAATTGAATTTTTCGAAATTGACCTAACGCTTCCTATTGGAGTAAATTTGTAGGGTTTATTTTCAAGAATTAATAAATCTCCCCTAGAAATAACATATAATTTATTACCACTGTATAAAAAATCGGTAACTGATTCGTTGTACTCAGTGGTTAATTTCGTCGGTGACTTTTTGTATGATATTCTATGGCTTTTGTTGAATTCTAATTTTGAATTTATGGGTCCAGCAATAGAATTATTGATGATCTGCAGTTCATCAGTGATAATATCAATGGTGTAAACCCCTTTATTCGAACCCACATGAATTTTGCCTTCTATCAATAAAACGTTGTAGTATATATTGTCAGGATAAATTTTGGTAAGACTGTAGTTATTGTCTAAAGGAAGTGTTAGATAAAGTAATAGTGAAGTGAATAAGGAGGTGACTATATTAAACAGAAGAGATATCATAGTAATTAATCAATATGATGTTTAACTAATAAATAGATTAAAAAGTAATGAATACATCACGAGAAGCAATAATTAAAAAATATCCAATTAGCACATAATTTAATAATATTTCTTGTATGATGAATAAACTTTTTTGTACTTACTTCCTTTTGAATATGCATCAATTGTAGACCTTACTATTCTACCTGTGAAAAGATGTATTCCGTACTTTTTCATTAAATAGCTCTTTTTAGTATGTCTGTAGTTTTCTAATTTCTCTTCTAACTCTTTTTGTATTTTATCCGATGATACTTCTTCTATTGCGAGCAGTAGTTCATCCCTGCTGATTAGTTTATCCTTTTCATCATTTTTTTTAAATGATTCTATTAGAAATGGATCATCTTCTAAAATCATTTTTAAAAGTTCAAGAACTTCTTGATAATAAATACTTTCTGTCATGTACAATTCTTATTTTAAATATGTCTCGTGTTAACGTGAATTTAGCAGGAAAAACATCTTTAGATGAAAATTATTACTTTTAAAAAAGGTCTAATTTTTTAAAAAAAGGTAAAATCTATTGTCTTTTTGATTTTTAAAGTCGATGACAAAACCAGAAGAAAATCATTTAAAAGATCAAGATTAAGAGATTGTTTGTTGGGCTGCGAGTAGCTGATTGCAAATCTTGTGATAGGGTGTGAGATGTCGGTCTTATCATCTCAGCTAACTCTTTAGAGTAAGGTAAAAAAAGATTAACCTGAATTTTTTTAAATTTAATATATGCAAAAATTGATAAGGTTAAATCTACTCATTGTTTCGTATACTTTCTTAGTATTGATATTCTCTTGCTCAAAAGACAATTTCGACGAAATTAATTCTATTACAGATGAGACCCCTAGTGGAATTGAGTTTGAAGAGTACGTAGAAAGCGCGAATCACTCTTCAAATTACATTTATGACCATAACAAGCTTCATCGATTTGATATTTATATCAGTCAGCAAAATCTAAACAAAATCAATAATGATCCAGCAGCAGAGCAGTACGTTGATGGGTCTTTAGTTTTTGAAAATAAAATTATCAGCAATGTTGGTATTAGATACAAGGGTTCTATTGGAGCTTGGGTAGGGTGCTTATCGGGAAATGACTGGTCAAACCCCTCAGGATATAAGACTTGTCCAAAATTATCAATGAAAATTAAAATTAATTGGCAGGGAGATAGAAAATTTTATGGTTTAAACAAGCTTCAGTTTCATTCACAAAATCTTGACCCATCTAAAATGCGCGAAAGATTAGGGTATTACATGTTTAGAAATTTTGGTGTAACAGCTCCAAGGTCAAATCACGCTGTCATCTATATCAATGGCGAGTTTAATGGGATTTTTGCAAATACCGAGCAAATTGACGGGCCATTTACCAATAAAAATTTTGACAACTCTGGGGGTAATTTGTATAAAGAAACATGGCCTGTACAATCTAATGGAGAAGCTCGCAGCGTATCTTATTTCCAAAGTGGATTAAAAACAAATGAAGAAGTATCTGATATTTCTATAATTAAAACTTTTTCAGATCAGTTAGCCGCTGTTAATCACAACGAAGCGTGGAGTGTGGTTGAAAACTGGATGGACAAAGAATCGTTTTTAAAAATGTTGGTGGTCGATAGAAGGGTTGCGCATGACGATGGATTTCTTCATTTCTATGCTAACGGGGAAAGCTTTGAGAATCATAATTACTATTTATACGAAGACCCTATTGAAAATAAATTACAGCTTATTCCATGGGATTTAGACAATGCCTTTGAAAACATACTTTTTGACAGAAACCCTGTAACACCTGTTAAAGACAAATGGTTTGAAACTACTAATAATTGTCAAGGGTTTACTCATGGCGCTTTTAATCTTGTGCAAAAATCAGCAGCCTGTGATAAGATCATCGGATCTTTTGGACAATTTTTAGAGGAGTATAATGAGTTGGATATTGCCTTCAGAAATAATCTGTTTAATTCACCCAATATCGATGCCCTTTTAGATTCTTGGTCAAATCAAATAAGAGATGCCGTTATACAAGCGCACACCACACATGGCAATCAAGAACCCAGTTTTGAGGAGTGGAATGCGAGCTTAGGTACTTTAAAAAGCGAAATAAGTCAGTCCTTAAATTAGAAGGTGTTAGCCAATTATCTAATTACAAGCAGAGCCAAACCGTTCTATTCTAAAATCATGGGAATGGAAATATACTTCTACACCATCACAATCAAATACAATTGAGGTTGCCAATTGGCTTCAACTCAAATATCTACGGAAATTTTAGTACATTTTATGGATGATTCGAAATGTACTACACTTTTACCTTGGACTCCTTTTGATTTATGGATGTACCACTTCAAAAACTGAATTCAGTATAGCCCCTATTTTTTCAGACCAAATGGTCCTTCAACAGGAGCAGTCTAACCCGATATGGGGAAATGCCACACCTCATTCTAAAATCACCCTAAGCGCATCTTGGGGAGAGAAGGTAAGCACCCAAACAGATGCTTTAGGTCAATGGAAACTGCAACTACCAACGCCTACTTATGATAGAAACGACGCCTTGAATAGCCATACCATTGAGCTTACAGATGGAGATTCTAAAATTGAGATCAGTGATGTACTCATAGGCGAAGTATGGCTGGCTTCAGGACAGTCGAATATGGAGTGGAGAATGAATCAATGTGAAGGCTGCGTTATTAACCAAGTTCAAGAAATAAAAAACTCGACTAATCCTCAGATCAGAATGTTTTCGGTACCTGCAGATTTGTCTGGAGCATCGTTAAAATATACAACATGGCTATCGGCAAGTCCTGAAAATACTGGTGAGTTTAGTGCAGCAGCGTATTATTTTGCAAAAAAACTGCACGATGAATTGAAGGTTCCTATAGGGATTGTCAACTCAAGTTGGGGAGGTACAAGAATTGAGTCTTGGATGAGTCCAAAAAAATTAAACCAATTGGATGAAACCAAGGAATTGATTTCTAAAGACTACAGTTTTTCAAAATATCAAGAGTTGATTATAAGACAAAACGATTCTATCATTAAGAATTTAAATGCAAAATACGGGTTCAATGGTTTTGATATTCCAAAATCTCCAGTTCGAGAAGAATTAGCCGATCAATTTCTCAAGGTATGGCAGGAGCTTGACCTAGATGATGCTTCATTTAAAAACACTGAATTTGATGATTCTTCATGGGACACTTGGACCCCTAATTTATACACCTATGGGGGATTAAAAAGTGACGGGCGATTTGAATCAGCTTATAACGAGTCAGACCCTTTATTGTCTGATGGAGTCATTTGGTTTAGAACTGCGGTAGAGATTGATGATATCACCAAAGACTACATTTTACATGTCGAAAAGGGCATAGATGATGGCGATCAAACCTATTTCAATGGAACCCTCATTGGAAATACATTAGGATGGAACCTTGAACGAAAATATACTATTTCAAAAGACCTCTTGAAAAAGGGTCGTAACACCATTGCCTTTAGAATTACCGATACAGGTGGTGGGGGAGGATTTAATAGTCCGGTAAGCATCTGCAATGAACAAGATGAGATTGTACTGCCTTTTGATGAGTTTAAATTTAGACATCACGGATTCATTCTCAGTGGCACAGATTTTCTAATACACCACTATTCTAATGAGGAGTTAATCAACTTGCCCGAGGAGCTTAGAAAAGACCTTACGTCAAATACTTCGGTTACGATGCAGAACCAATTTTCTGCCATGTACGAAAAAATGCTCTCGCCAGTAATTCCATATGGTATCAAAGGGTTTCTATGGTATCAGGGCGAATCTAATGTTCAAAATAATCACGAATATGCCAATTTGCTTTCCGGAATGATTGACGACTGGAGGTCGGCATGGGGATCGAATTTATCTTTTTATTATGCACAAATAGCCCCCTATATATATGATGATAATCTCAATTCTCAAGCGCTGCGTGAGGCCCAACGAAAAGCCCTGCAAAAAGTAGAAAAAACGGGAATGGCAGTTTTACTTGATATAGGCGAAGAGCTCGACATACATCCTGAAAACAAAAAAGACGTTGGCGAAAGGTTATCCTATCACGCTTTGAAAAACGAATATGGGCTCGCTATTGTGGCTAACGGCCCACTGTATCGTGAGCACATAAGTAGAAACAATTACATTGAAGTTGTATTTGATCACTCCGATAAAGGCTTGGTCGCTTCAGGAGATCTAAACGGCTTTGAAGTTGCTGGAGCTGATAAAGTATTTTATCCTGCCAAAGCGACTATAATGAATAATAAGGTCAGGACTTTTTCAAATCAGGTTTCAAAACCCATACACGTGCGATATGGATGGAAAAATTGGTTTACAGGTACTCTTTTTAACGCTGAAGGCCTAGCAGCTTCATCCTTTTCAAGTCAATAATGTTCTTTAGTATTAATCGTAACGACTTAACGAAATCTAATCAAAGAAATAAAATTCATAAGTGCATATAAAACATATCGCATCCTCTCAATCCTAATGGTATTTATTACACTAGGATGTCAAGATAGAAGTGAGGTGGAAGAAGTTTTTCTCTTTTCATACTTTAAAAATAACGGAGAAGACGGGCTCCATTTGGCTTACAGTTACGACGGGCTGAAATGGGAGGCCTTGAACGATGACAGGTCGTTTTTGACTCCAGAGCTAAGCAAGGATAAACTCATGCGTGACCCTTGTCTTATTAAAGGGCCAGACGGAAAATTCCATATGGTTTGGACCGTAAGCTGGGAAGAAAACGGAATAGGCTACGCAAACTCTACGGATTTAATCAACTGGTCTGAGCAGCAATTTATTCCAGTCATGCAGCATGAGGAATCAACCAAAAATTCATGGGCACCAGAATTGTTTTACGATGAAGAACAAGAGCAGTACCTAATTTTTTGGGCAAGTACAGTATCAGATCAGTTTTTAGAAACCGCCAATCAAGCTGAAGACAGCTGGAATCACAGAATTTATTACACTACCACCAAAGACTTCGAAGAATTTACAGAGACCGAGATTTTTGTCGAACCAGGATTCAATGTCATCGACGCTACAATTGCACGAAATGAAAGCCAGTATTTTATGATCATAAAGGATGAGACTTTGCTTCCTGAAGCTCAAAAAACACTACACGTGCTTGAATCTGACAACCCCTATAACTGGAACGTTTCTATTTCAGAAGCCATCTCTAATCACTGGGTTGAAGGCCCCACCATAACCAAAATAGGCGATGAGTGGATGGTTTATTTCGACCAATACAGGGAACATAAATTCGGAGCCGTAAAGTCAAAAGACCTCACGAACTGGGAAGATATCTCCGATCAAATTGAATTTCCAGACGGAATGCGACACGGCACCGTATTTAAGGTTTCAAAAGATGTATTGGATGTATTGTGGGGATGAATCATTCCCTTCATCCCAAAAACAAAAGAAAAAGAACACTTTTTTCAATTTAATTCTTGACGGAGATGCCTGCGGCTATTGATGTTTTCAGTAAATGAAATAGCGTCAATTACATTATAAATTTTTTCGTTTGAAGAAGTTATTCTTTACTCAATTTGAAGTTCTTTTCGTCAAAATGAAAAGCTTATAGTATGGTTTAGGTAAGTATAAACAACGGGTCACTTTCCATTCATTGCATAAAAAAACCCTCCGCTTGGGAGGGTTGATAATATTCATTTGATTTTTTTATTGTTGAGGTTGATATTTATAATAGCCTTCAACAGGAATCATCAAATGATCATAACCTGTTCCTTTGAACATAATGTAGGGTGCGCCACTCATGAAATCCGTAGTATTACCTTCGAGTGATGCTGGGTCTTTTGGAAATAACATTAAGTGAGGACCTGATTCAATCCATTGACCTTCAGCCGAGTCTTCTTTATTAAAAACCATAGGAGTGGTATTGTCTTCTCCCATATCACCATGAAGCATCCATGCCCAACCATCGTGGTCGAGCTGAGGCAATGTTCCTGCCATGAAAGCTTCCATAACCTTCATTGCTTGAGCATCACCAACCATTGGCATTGCCTCATGAGGATCTTTCCACCCATTTTTAGGGTCAGCCATACCTCGCGGATTTGCTGCTAAAGCTGTCCAGCCATTTGTGCCTTCTCTCAAAACAGTTCCATCTAAATCAATAACAGTACAATCTGCCGCTATAAAAGATGGTGCAGCAGAACTATAGGCCCAAATTTTCCATTCTGCAGAAGTATGCGGACCTGAGGGTTCTCCATTGGAATTTGAGCTTTCCATTACAGACGCTTCAGAAGACGTTTCAGCGCAAGCAATTAAGCTTAATGTCAAAAAAAGTAAAATGATATTTTTCATAAGGGTCATTTATTATAGTTTATAACGTGGTTTTAAATTGTTTCAGCTATTATTTAAGGTTAATATCGAACTAACATATTTCTGCGTCAATTCTAAAATAAACATTTAATAGGAGAATTCAGCACCTTCGACTTCTTTAGCTCTCTTGTAAACATTAATCTTTTTAATCTTCCCATTGACAAATAGAATGTCGTGAACATTATATTCAAATATTGGATTGCCTTCCGCATCGATATCCGTATAATCATTACCAGTAGTAAGCCACTGTTCAAGCACATCATCTTTATTTTTTGCGGCATTTGCAATCATCCACTTTACTTCCCATTTTGGAGCGGCTGTCTTAAACCAATTGTCTAAGGTTTCTATATGAGAGGCATTACCTTTCAAAACACTTCCATCTGCTGTATAACCTTCCCAGTCTTCAGCATTAATTTCAGCAATCTTATCTAAGTCTCTGTCATTATGAGCTTGAATATATTCTAACCAAATGGCTTGATTAGAGGTTTCTCCAACAAGGATAGGTGTCATTTCCGAAGTCCCATCCATAAGAGCAGAGCCAATTTGGGTTGGTGTTGTGTCCTCAGATGTCTCTCCTGTGCTGTTTTGACAGCTAGTGATGAATAAAAAAGTAAGTAATAAAAAGCTGAAAGGTTTCATTAAATTGAATTTTAGAGATTAATTATTTTCTGTTAAGTATTGAGCTATTTGATCATCAATAGAACTAGGGTCAAACCACTCATTTAATACAACAACCTTCCCGTCTTCATTGAATTGCTGTATGACATAAAACTTTAAATGAAACGGTGCACCTGTTTCGATATGATTCCCTGACCACACTCCATAGATTCGGATTACATCAGGCGAAGAATTTGTCTTTCCAGTATCCGAAAAAGTTGAACCTGCCCAATATGCACCTTCCCCTCCAATAATTCCTCCTCCAGGAGTGAATTTTACGTTTTCGAAGTTGTCGATGTAATTTTTAGCAGCGGCTTTTAATTCTTCTTTGCCGAGAATAATATTATTATTCCAGTTGGGAGGACTCCATTTTACTGAATCAGCGTATAATTCTAAGAATAGGTTTAAGTCTTTATTCTCTACTCCTCCTACATGATGTTTTTCGAAAGATTTCCAGTTTTTTTCAAATCTGATTTGATCATCATTCATTTTTTCAGGTTCAGTACGGATGTTTATGCATGCTGAGAAAATTACAAGTGCAAAACACAATGTAAAAATTTTATTCATAATTAATTCTTTAGTATTGTTTATTCTATGATTGGGGCTACTTTGAATTTCATTGTTTTGGCAACAAAATCAAGTTCACCACTCACGATATTAAAAACTCCATTTGTTGAGTCATTGTCTAAGGAATACATTTTAAACACTTTACCTTCCTTTCTCCAAACACCCTGAAGAGAACCATTTACAATTTTATCGCCTATTTGAGTCCAGGCAAAACCAGTAAATTCTCCTTGCCCTTCAGCATCAAAATAATTCGTAAAAGTATAGGATAAATATGCTTTTCCATAAGGACCTGCTTCACCTGATGCGGCAATTTGCCAATTCTTACCATCTGTGGTCATGGCAGAATCAATTTCAAAATCAGCATTAAATGTTTCACCCCAAGATATGTCTTGAGCGAAAGTAACTCCGGTAGTTAGCACGAGTAACAGAAATAGTTTTTTCATTTGAGTAATGGTTAAGTTTAATGTTAGTGTAAAATAAACAATTAATTTAAAATTTAACCTTTATATTCGAAGCACTACCTTTCAGATTTTTTGTTGAATTCGTTGACGTACTGCTATAACTATTCATTTTCTTTTGAAGATTATCATTAAGTCTATCATTAAGACCTTTATCACTTAATAGGCCTGTGCAGGAACAATCATTCTCAATCAAAAATTTATCTAAAATGAATAATATTTCAATCCTTGAGTAACGCTTTCCTTTATAGATCAAGCTTTCAATTGTTGCTGGACTAGAACAATACATTTCATAAATACGTCTTTCGATATCCAAATTACTATCAATTTCTTAACACCCAAATTCTTAAAAAAATTTGCATCCAGTGTAATAAAATGATTATTAAATAGTTTTCTTTCCTTTTCGAAGAAACTGTTTTTGAGATAGTCTAAAGTGAAGATTTTTAAAAGTTTAAAGTCTAACCGCTATAGCTTAATGACTTGAATTCAGATATTGAATAATCAATATTTTCAATCGTATCTACAAAGCGATAGGAAGTGGTTACACTGTCTTTGGTGAATTTGGTGAGAAGGTATCCGCGGCGAGATGAATCTAGATATTGCAGTTCATCTACTAAGATTTTCC
>NZIQ01000019.1 GCA_002691685.1 Flavobacteriaceae bacterium
AAACGGGTGTAGCTCAGTTGGTAGAGCACTGGTCTCCAAAACCAGGTGTCGGGAGTTCGAGTCTCTCCTCCCGTGCAAAGTGGAATGAATATTAAAAAAACACTGAAAATATGTTAACATATATCAAAGAATCGATAGCCGAACTCAGAGAAAATGTGACTTGGCTTAGTCGTGATAAAGCTTATAACTACATGGTTATGGTTGCTGTGTTTTCAATTATTTTTGCTCTATTGACCTGGGGTATTGATACAGTGTTTAGTCGATTAATTAGATTGTACTTTGAACAATTAGGATAATCCTAGTAATGACCAATTTAGGTATGACAGATAACTTAGAGAAAAAGTGGTATGTGGTAAGGGCTGTTAGTGGTCAAGAAAACAAAATCAAAGGTTATATCGAAACTGAAGTTGAACGACAAGGTTTTGGTAATTACTTAGAAGATGTTTTAGTTCCAACTGAAAAAGTTGTTCAAATACGAAACGGTAAAAAAATAAATAAAGAACGCACTTATTTTCCAGGCTACATTATGATTAAAGCCAATTTAGCTGGGGAGATGGTGCACATTATTAGATCAATCACCAATGTAATTGGATTTTTAGGAGAAACGAAAGGTGGTGATCCTGTGCCTTTGAGAAAGGCAGAAGTAAATAGAATGCT
Organism: Flavobacteriaceae bacterium; assembly: GCA_002691685.1. GTDB lineage: Bacteria > Bacteroidota > Bacteroidia > Flavobacteriales > Flavobacteriaceae > UBA3478. The sequence continues at coordinate 658 of NZIQ01000019.1, forward strand.
CGGCAAGGTTGATGAATTAGCAACTGCTGAGAATAGCGTAAATATTCCTTATGTCTTAGGGGAGACTGTCAAAGTAATTGACGGCCCTTTCAATGGATTTAATGGAAGTGTAGAAAAGATTAATGAAGAAAAGCGAAAGTTAGAGGTCATGGTGAAGATATTTGGTAGAAAGACACCTCTTGAACTGAGCTATATGCAAGTAGAGAAAATTTAAATGTTACATATTTCGCCGAATGTATAGCTTCCAATTATACAAACGGTCAATTTAATTTTTAATCATGGCAAAAGAAGTAGATAAGGTTGTAAAACTACAAGTTAGGGGAGGTGCTGCGAACCCATCGCCACCGGTTGGACCCGCCTTAGGTGCTGCGGGAGTTAATATCATGGAGTTCTGTAAGCAATTCAATGCGAGAACTCAAGATAAACAGGGGAAAGTTTTACCTGTTGCGATTACCGTATACAAAGACAAGTCTTTTGAATTCGTTGTAAAGACACCACCGGCGGCCGTACAATTGTTGGAAGCAGCAAAATTGAAAAAAGGTTCAGGAGAACCGAACCGCGCCAAAGTCGGATCGGTAAGTTGGGATCAAGTAAAAGTTATCGCCGAAGATAAAATGGTCGATTTAAATGCTTTTACTGTCGGATCTGCAATGAATATGATAGCAGGTACTGCTCGTTCTATGGGACTGAAAGTATCAGGAACTAAGCCATCTGACGCTTAATAAAATTAATAGCAATGGGAAAATTGACAAAAAACCAAAAGGCAGTTAGCGCTAAAATCGATAGAAACAAGTTGTATTCAATTGATGAGGCTGCTCAACTGATTAAAGAAGTGACAACAGCAAAGTTTGACGCTTCTGTAGATATTGCTGTTAGATTGGGAGTTAATCCTAGAAAAGCGAATCAAATGGTTAGAGGAGTGGTCACACTTCCTCATGGAACAGGTAAAGATGTTAAGGTTTTAGCATTAGTGACTCCAGATAAAGAGGCAGAGGCTAAAGAGGCTGGTGCTGATTTTGTTGGACTTGAAGAATACCTGGATAAAATTAAATCAGGTTGGACTGATGTTGATGTTATTATTACTATGCCTAGCGTTATGGGAAAATTAGGCCCTTTAGGTAGAGTATTAGGACCAAGAGGTTTAATGCCTAATCCAAAAACAGGTACAGTAACAATGGACATTGCCAAAGCAGTTTCAGAAGTAAAAGCCGGAAAAATTGATTTCAAGGTGGATAAAGCTGGAATTGTTCATGCAGCCATAGGTAAAGTTTCATTCTCGGCAGATAAGATTGCTGGTAATGCCAAAGAGCTTATCGAAACTTTAGTGAAAATGAAGCCGGCAGCTGCAAAAGGGGTTTATATGAAGAGTGTTTATATGTCTTCAACAATGAGTCCTAGTGTTCAGCTCGATACTAAAGTAAATTAAAAATCCTTTAAACATTCACAACAATGACTAGGGAAGAAAAAGCACAAGTAGTAGAGAATTTAACCGCTGTTTTAGAGGGAACCTCTACTGTGTATATCACTGATATATCTGGATTAGATGCCGGAACTACAGCTGATTTAAGACGGGCTTGCTTTAAAGCAAATGTCAAAATGTCGGTTGTAAAAAACACATTGCTCGAAAAGGCAATGGAGGCTTCTGAAAAAGATTTCGGTGATTTGACTACAATCCTTAAAGGAAATTCTTCAATGATGATTTCAGATACAGGAAATGCACCAGCGAAGTTGATCAAGGATTTTAGAAAAAAAGTAGATAGGCCAATTTTAAAAGGAGCTTTCATTGAAGAAGCAGTTTACATTGGGGATGAAAACTTAGAGGCGCTAGTTAGCATTAAATCTAAAGAAGAATTAATTGCTGACGTTATCGCGTTGCTACAGTCACCAGCGAAAAACGTTATTTCTGGATTGAAATCTGGAGGAAATAAGCTTTCAGGAATTTTAAAAACCTTATCTGAAAAATAATTTGTACGCACTCAATACATTATAATTAAAATTTATTAAACGATAGAAAAATGGCAGATTTAAAAGATTTTGCAGAACAATTAGTTAATCTTACAGTAAAAGAAGTAAATGAGTTAGCTAATATTTTAAAAGAAGAGTACGGAATTGAACCTGCAGCTGCAGCCGTTGCTGTTGCTGGTGGTGGTGCCGCAGCTGGTGGTGGAGAAGCCGCTGAAGAAAAATCAGAGTTCGACGTTATTCTTAAAGCAGCAGGAGGTTCAAAACTTGCTGTAGTTAAATTGGTAAAAGAACTTACTGGTCTCGGCCTTAAGGAAGCAAAAGGAATTGTTGACAGTGCACCTGCACCTGTCAAAGAAGGAGTTTCTAAAGACGAAGCAGAAGGAATCAAAAATTCTTTAGAAGAAGCTGGAGCTGAAGTTGAGCTTAAGTAATCTCTTCTTAATATTATTACGGATTTAAAGGTCTTTCCGATATCAATTTCGGTAAGACCTTAGCCCGTTTTTACACCTAGGTGTTTTTTTCTCGGTAGTATTCTACCCGTATGTTTTTAAATAATGACCATTTAAAAGTCCGCTAAATGATTACAAATCAAATTGAAAGACTAAATTTTGCTACTTCAAAGCACACCCCCGATTATCCAGACTTGTTGGACATACAAGTAAAATCCTTTCAAGATTTTTTCCAGTTAGAAACTAAATCGGACGAAAGAGGAAATGAAGGTTTATACAATACTTTCATGGAAAACTTTCCGATAACTGATACAAGAAACCAATTTGTTCTAGAGTTTTTGGATTACTTCATAGACCCTCCACGATATACAATTCAAGAATGTATAGAAAGAGGTCTAACATACAGTGTTCCTTTAAAAGCTAGATTAAAATTGTATTGTACAGACCCCGAACACGAAGATTTTGAGACAATTGTTCAAGACGTTTATTTAGGTACTATGCCTTACATGACCCCGTCAGGTACATTTGTAATCAACGGAGCAGAGCGAGTAGTTGTTTCTCAATTGCACCGTTCACCTGGTGTCTTTTTCGGTCAATCTTTCCACGCCAACGGTACTAAGTTGTATTCTGCAAGAGTTATTCCTTTCAAAGGATCTTGGATTGAATTTGCTACTGATATCAATGGTGTGATGTACGCATACATCGATCGAAAAAAGAAATTACCTGTAACCACTCTTTTTAGAGCGATAGGTTATGAGAGAGACAAAGATATTCTTGAAATTTTTGATCTATCAGAAGAGATTAAGGTTTCTAAATCAGGATTGAAAAAAGTATTAGGACGAAAATTAGCAGCTAGAGTATTGAATACTTGGCATGAGGATTTCGTAGATGAGGATACAGGTGAAGTAGTTTCTATAGAGAGGAATGAAATTATTCTTGATAGAGACACAGTTCTTGAAAAAGAACACATCGAAGAAATCATCGAAGCAGATGTAAAATCAATCTTATTGCACAAAGAGAATAATACGCAATCGGAATACGCGATAATTCACAATACCCTGCAAAAAGACCCTACCAATACAGAAAAAGAAGCTGTTGAACATATATACCGTCAACTTAGAAATGCGGAACCACCAGACGAAGAGACAGCACGTGGAATAATTGATAAGCTCTTTTTCTCTGACCAGCGCTACAACTTAGGCGAAGTAGGTCGCTACCGGATGAATAAAAAATTAGGTTTAGATATTGGTATGGATAAGCAAGTACTTACCAAAGAAGATATCATTACTATAATAAAATTTCTAATAGAATTGATCAATTCGAAAGAGGAAATTGATGACATTGATCACTTGTCTAACAGAAGAGTTAGAACTGTAGGAGAGCAGCTTTCTCAGCAATTTGGAGTGGGATTAGCTCGTATGGCGAGGACTATTAGAGAGCGAATGAATGTTCGTGACAATGAAGTTTTTACTCCGATTGATTTAATCAACGCAAAAACATTATCGTCTGTTATCAATTCATTCTTTGGGACAAACCAATTGTCTCAATTTATGGACCAAACTAATCCATTGGCGGAAATAACGCACAAGCGACGTTTATCTGCCTTAGGTCCTGGCGGTCTTTCTCGCGAACGTGCAGGTTTCGAAGTTCGAGATGTACACTATACACATTATGGAAGATTGTGTCCAATCGAAACGCCTGAAGGTCCTAATATTGGATTGATATCTTCTTTGTCTGTTTTCTCTAAAGTCAACAGTATGGGGTTCTTAGAAACCCCATATCGCAAAGTTGATAAAGGGGTAGTAGATACCAAAAACTTCCAATATATGAGTGCGGAAGAAGAAGAAGGCATGAAAATTGCACAGGCAAATATTCCTTTAGACAATAAAGGAAAGATTACTGAAGATAAAGTTATTGCCAGACAAGAGGGAGATTTTCCTTTAGTGAGTCCTGATGAAATTAATTACACTGACGTTGCGCCGAATCAAATCGCCTCAGTTTCTGCATCTCTTATCCCATTTTTGGAGCATGATGATGCGAATAGAGCTTTGATGGGATCAAACATGATGCGCCAGGCTGTGCCATTAATGCGAACAGATTCACCAATTGTCGGTACAGGATTAGAGAAACAAGTTGCAAAAGACTCTAGAGTTTTAATAAACGCTGAAGATTCTGGAATCATTGACTATGTTGATGCAGAGCGAATTGTAATTCAGTATCAGCGCACAGACGAAGAGAAGCTTGTAAGTTTTGACGACGATAAAAAAGTTTATGACCTAATTAAATTTAGAAAAACGAATCAAGGTACTTCGATCAACCTTAAGCCTATTGTTCAAAAAGGTGATAAAGTGACCAAAGGTCAGGTGCTTTGTCAGGGATACGCAACAGAAAATGGAGAGCTAGCCTTAGGTAGAAACCTCAAGGTGGCCTTTATGCCATGGAAGGGATACAACTTTGAAGATGCGATTGTGATTTCTGAAAAGGTCGTTCGTGAAGACTTATTTACCTCAATTCACGTAGATGAATATTCACTTGAAGTACGAGACACTAAATTGGGTGCTGAAGAATTAACCAACGACATTCCTAATGTATCCGAAGAAGCTACTCGTGAATTGGATGAGAATGGTATGATACGAATTGGAGCGGAAGTAAAACCTGGAGATATTCTTATAGGAAAAATTACTCCAAAGGGAGAATCAGATCCTACACCTGAAGAAAAATTACTACGAGCTATTTTTGGAGACAAGGCGGGAGATGTTAAAGATGCTTCTTTGAAAGCTTCCCCATCACTAAGAGGAGTAGTCATCGAGAAAAAATTATTCTCACGATCTATAAAAGACAAAAGAAAGCGATCTGAAGAAAAACAGGCTATTGAGTCTTTAGAAATAGAATACGAAGTAAAATTCCAAAAACTCAAGGACGTTTTGGTTGAAAAACTAAACACATTGGTTAATGGAAAAACATCTCAAGGTATCAGCAATGATCTTGGTGAAGAAGTTTTACCGAAAGGGAAGAAATTCAATCAGAAAATGCTCAACGCAGTAGATGACTTTGCTCACTTAGTGAGCAGTGCGTGGACGGCTGACGATAAGATTAATGCAATGGTCAATGACCTTCTTCACAATTACAAGATTAAGCTCAATGACATGCAAGGTAACTTGAGAAGAGATAAGTTTACCATTTCTGTAGGTGATGAACTCCCAGCTGGAATTATGAAGCTAGCTAAAGTTTACATCGCCAAAAAGAGAAAACTGAAGGTTGGAGATAAAATGGCAGGTAGACACGGAAACAAGGGTATTGTTGCTCGAATAGTCCGCGAAGCTGATATGCCATTCTTAGAAGATGGAACACCAGTTGATATTGTTTTAAATCCACTAGGTGTGCCTTCTCGAATGAATATCGGTCAAATTTATGAAACTGTTTTAGGTTGGGCCGGTCAAAAATTAGGTGAAAAATACGCTACACCTATATTTGACGGCGCCACTCTTGCACAAATTAATGAAATCACCGAAAAAGCAGGTGTTCCGCAATACGGACACACCTACTTGTACGACGGAGGAACAGGCGAGCGTTTTGATCAACCTGCAACAGTCGGTGTGATCTATATGTTAAAATTAGGACATATGGTTGACGACAAAATGCATGCCAGATCTATTGGGCCTTACTCACTCATTACGCAACAACCTTTAGGAGGTAAAGCGCAATTCGGAGGTCAGAGATTCGGAGAAATGGAAGTGTGGGCGCTTGAAGCCTATGGTGCATCTTCGACCCTTAGAGAAATTTTAACAGTTAAATCGGATGATGTAATCGGTAGAGCGAAAACATACGAATCTATCGTTAAAGGAGAGACGATGCCAGAACCTGGTTTACCTGAATCATTTAACGTGCTCATGCATGAATTAAAAGGATTAGGATTAGATATTCGATTAGAAGAATAAAATCCTAAAACAAAAAACATTTAAATCTACCTCGAAGTATTATGGCGAGAACTAAAGAAAACAACACACAAAAGAGATTTAATAAAATTTCAATCGGTTTAGCATCACCTGAGACCATTTTAGGTGAGTCTAGAGGAGAGGTGTTAAAACCGGAAACAATAAATTATCGTACACACAAGCCCGAAAGAGATGGATTGTTTTGCGAACGTATTTTTGGCCCTGTTAAGGATTACGAGTGTGCCTGTGGTAAATACAAGAGAATAAGATACCGCGGAATCGTTTGTGACAGATGTGGGGTTGAGGTTACTGAGAAAAAGGTAAGAAGAGATCGTGTAGGACACATTAGCCTTGTAGTGCCAGTTGCGCACATTTGGTATTTCAGATCTTTACCAAACAAGATTGGTTACCTTCTTGGATTACCTTCGAAAAAGCTCGATATGATTATTTATTACGAGCGCTATGTAGTCATTCAGCCTGGAGCTGCTCAAGGTCCAGAGGGTGAAGAAATCAAAAAAATGGATTTCTTGACTGAAGAGGAGTACCTCAATATAATGGATAGCCTTCCACAAGACAACCAGTATTTAGAAGATTCCGATCCGAATAAATTTATCGCCAAGATGGGTGCTGAGTGTCTTATTGAATTATTAAATAGAATTGACTTGGAAAGCTTGTCTTATGAGCTTCGTCACAAGGCTAATACTGAAACTTCCAAACAACGTAAGACGGAAGCACTTAAAAGACTTCAAGTTGTTGAGGCCTTTAAAGACAGCCAAGAAAATCGTGAGAATCTTCCTGAGTGGATGATTCTAAAAGTAATACCCGTTATACCACCAGAATTACGTCCACTTGTACCTTTGGATGGAGGTAGATTCGCAACTTCAGATTTAAATGATCTATACAGAAGAGTAATTATCAGAAATAACCGCTTGAAGAGATTAATGGAAATAAAAGCTCCAGAGGTCATTCTGAGAAATGAAAAGAGAATGTTGCAAGAGGCGGTAGATTCGTTATTCGACAACACTAGAAAAGCTTCAGCTGTAAAGACAGAATCAAATAGACCATTAAAGTCACTCTCTGACTCTTTAAAGGGTAAGCAAGGTCGTTTTCGTCAGAACCTTTTAGGTAAACGTGTTGACTATTCTGCGCGTTCAGTCATTGTTGTAGGCCCTGAAATGAATCTATACGAATGTGGTCTTCCAAAAGATATGGCAGCTGAATTATACAAGCCGTTTGTTATTCGAAAACTCATCGAAAGAGGAGTGGTGAAGACAGTGAAGTCTGCTAAAAAAATTATAGATAAAAAGGAGCCTATCGTTTGGGATATTCTTGAAAACGTTCTTAAAGGACATCCTATTTTACTCAATAGAGCCCCCACACTGCACCGTTTGGGAATTCAAGCCTTTCAGCCTAAACTCATAGAGGGCAAGGCGATTAGACTACACCCCCTAGCGTGTACAGCATTTAACGCAGATTTTGATGGAGATCAAATGGCTGTGCATTTACCTTTAGGTCCTGAAGCGATTTTAGAAGCACAACTATTGATGTTGGCTTCTCAAAATATCTTAAATCCAGCTAATGGTTCTCCGATTACCGTTCCTTCTCAGGATATGGTATTAGGTCTGTATTACATGACTAAAAAGAGAGTTGGAACGGCTGAAAAACCGGTTAGAGGAGAAGGACTAACCTTCTATAGTGCAGAAGAAGTAAACATTGCTTTTAACGAGCAAAAAGTTACTTTAAATGCCGGTATTAAGGTTAGAGCTAAAGATTTTAACGAAGAAGGAGAATTGGTATATCAACTAATCGATACCACTGTAGGTAGAGTGATATTTAATGAGGTGGTGCCTGAGGAGGCCGGTTTCATCAATCAAGTATTGAATAAAAAAGCCTTGAGAAACATCATTGGGCATGTTCTTTCTGTTACAGATGTTCCTAGAACAGCAGCTTTTCTTGATAAAATAAAGAGCATGGGATTTGATTTCGCTTTTAAAGGAGGACTATCCTTTAGTTTAGGTGATATTATTATTCCACCAGAAAAGCAAGTTCTGATTGATGAGGCCAACGGACACGTTGACGGTATCATGATGAATTACAACATGGGTCTTATTACCAATAATGAGCGATACAATCAAGTTATTGATGTTTGGACATCCACTAACGCCACACTTACAGAATTGGCAATGAAACGAATCAGTGAAGATGAACAGGGCTTTAACTCTGTTTATATGATGCTAGATTCTGGAGCTCGTGGTTCTAAAGAACAAATTAGACAGTTAACTGGAATGCGAGGTCTTATGGCTAAGCCTAAAAAGTCAACTGCCGGAGGTGGAGAAATCATTGAAAATCCTATTCTTTCAAACTTTAAAGAAGGATTATCTATTCTTGAATACTTTATTTCGACACACGGTGCACGTAAAGGTCTAGCGGATACTGCTTTAAAAACAGCGGATGCGGGTTACCTAACAAGAAGACTTGTAGATGTTGCTCAAGATGTTATTATCAATATTGAGGATTGTGGAACATTGAGAGGTATTGAAGTAACTGCGCTTCGTAAAAACGAAGAAATCGTTGAATCTCTATATGACAGAATTATTGGTAGAGTTTCATTAAATGATTTGAACCATCCACAAACAGGGGAAGTCATTGTAGAAGCAGGAGAACTTATTTTAGAATCCGTAGGAAAGGCTATTGAGTCTGCTGGGATTGATATGGTCGAAGTGAGATCAGCTCTTACTTGTGAAGCTCCAAGAGGAATTTGCGCCAAATGTTATGGACTTAATCTCGCAACTCATAAGATGGTTCAAAGAGGTGAAGCTGTTGGAGTTGTTGCTGCTCAATCAATCGGTGAACCTGGAACTCAGCTTACGCTGAGAACTTTCCACGTAGGAGGTATTGCTGGAAACATATCAGAAGAAAACAAACTGATTGCGAAACACGATGGAAAAGCGGAGATCGAAGACTTGAGATTAGTTAAAGGTCAGAATGCTGAAGGACAAGAGGTAAACATTGTAATTTCGAGAACGGCTGAGATTAAAATAGTCGATAAGAAAACGGGTTCAGTTCTTTCAACGAACAATATCCCTTACGGTTCAGAACTGTTTATTAAGAACGGTGCTAGCATTAAAAATGGCAGAGAAATATGTCAGTGGGATCCCTATAATGGGGTAATTGTTTCTGAATTTACTGGGAAAGTGGTGTATGAAAATATCGAGCAAGGTGTAACTTATCAAGTTGAAATTGATGAGCAAACCGGATTCCAAGAAAAGGTAATTTCAGAATCTCGTAATAAGAAATTAATTCCAACCCTTCATATTCAAAATGATAAAGGTGAAACCTTAAGATCGTACAATTTACCAGTAGGGTCTCACATCATGGTAAATGATGGAGATGGAATTAGTGAAGGAAAAGTGCTTGTAAAGATTCCTAGAAAGTCTGCGAAAACAGGTGATATTACTGGAGGTCTTCCAAGGGTAACTGAGCTTTTCGAAGCACGTAATCCTTCAAATCCAGCGGTTGTATCTGAGATAGATGGAGTTGTGACTTTTGGAAAAATTAAAAGAGGTAACCGCGAAATTATTGTTGAATCTAAAACAGGTGAACAGAAGAAATATTTGGTCAAATTATCAAATCAAATTTTAGTTCAAGAAAATGATTACGTCAGAGCGGGTATGCCTCTTTCTGATGGGTCTATTACGCCTGATGATATTTTATCAATTAAAGGACCTTCTGCGGTACAACAGTACCTCGTGAATGAAATTCAAGAGGTTTATCGACTACAAGGAGTGAAAATCAATGATAAGCACTTCGAGGTAGTAGTAAGACAGATGATGCGCAAGGTGAGAATTGAAGATGCAGGGGATACTATTTTCTTAGAAAATCAACTTGTACACAAAGATGACTTTATCAGAGAAAACGATCAAATTTTCGGGATGAAGGTCATTGAAGAGGCGGGTGAGTCTGAAAACCTCAAGGCAGGTCAAATTGTAAGTGCTAGAGAGCTCAGAGATGAAAATTCAGTACTTAAAAGGCAAGACAAGGCTTTGGTGGTTGCAAGAGATGCAGTTTCTGCTACAGCTACTCCAATTCTTCAAGGAATAACGAGAGCTTCGCTTCAAACCAAATCCTTTATTTCTGCGGCTTCTTTCCAAGAAACAACTAAAGTACTCAACGAGGCTGCTGTAAACGGTAAGGTAGATGGTCTTGAAGGTCTCAAAGAAAATGTAATTGTTGGACATAAAATCCCAGCAGGAACAGGAATGAGAGACTATGAGAGTATTATCGTTGGTTCTAAAGAAGAATATGACGAAATTATGGCTCGTAAAGAAGAATATAAGTTCTAATACAATGGCAGAGAAGGAAAAACAAATTAATATCGAAATAGATGAAAAAACAGCTGAAGGTTTATACTCAAACCTTGCAATAATTAATCATTCTGTTTCAGAGTTTGTTGTGGACTTCATTACCATTATGCCTGGAAACCCAAAAGCCAAAGTCAAGAGTAGAATCATTTTAACGCCTCAACACGCTAAAAAGCTACTTAGAGCTTTAGGAGATAATGTTCAAAAATTCGAAAAAATGCACGGTGACATAAAAGATTATGAGCAGCCGAGCATCCCAATAAATTTTGGACCTACAGGTAAAGCCTAAATAAAAAAGCCCTCAACTGAGGGTTTTTTTATTATTCTGCATATTCAGAGGTGAAATGAAATTTAATAGAAGGATACTTTTGTTGAGTCATTTGTAGTGAGAAGGAAGAATCTGCTAAAAAGACGAGTTGATTTTGTTTGTCTAGGGCTAGGAACTTTTGTTTTACCCTTTTGAATTCTTGAAATTCCGGGTTGCTTTCATCGGCTTCAATCCAACAAGCTTTGTGAACTGGAAAGTTTTCATAGGTGCATTTTGCCCCATACTCGTGTTCTAATCGGTATTGAATAACCTCGTATTGTAAGGCACCTACTGTGCCAATAATTTTTCGATTGTTGATGTGAAGCATAAACAACTGGGCTACACCCTCGTCCATAAGCTGATCGATTCCTTTATTGAGTTGTTTGGCTTTCATAGGATCAGCGTTGTTGATGTATCGAAAATGCTCTGGAGAAAAACTTGGGATACCTCTGTAATTTAATATTTCACCAGAGGTTAAGGTATCACCAATTTTAAAGTTACCGGTATCGTGCAGTCCTACAATATCTCCAGCATAAGAGATATCAATGATTTCTTTTTTTTCCGCGAAAAAAGCACTGGGTGAAGAAAACTTGAGTTTTTTCTTATTTCGCACGTTAAGATAGGGCTTGTTCCTTTCAAACGTACCAGACACAATTTTGACAAAGGCTAAGCGATCTCTGTGCTTGGGATCCATATTTGCATGGATCTTAAATACAAACCCAGTGAAGTCTTTTTCACTTGGAATTACTTTACGTTCCTCTGCTTCTTTTGGTAAAGGAGATGGAGCGATTTCAATAAAGCAATCAAGTAATTCTCGAACTCCAAAATTGTTTAAGGCCGAACCAAAAAATACAGGTTGAATATCTCCACTTAGGTACTCAGATCTATCAAAATTGGGGTAAACTTCTTCAACGAGTTCTATGTTTTCTCTTAAATCTGCTGCTGCTGCTTCTCCGATGTACTCCTCGAGCTTTGAGTCTGAGAGATCGTCTATAGCAACTGTCTCAGCGATGTGTTGCTTTTGGTCTGCACTAAATAAATTGATGTTTTTTTCATAGAGGTTATAAATCCCCTTAAAATCATACCCCATACCAATAGGAAAACTCAAAGGGCAAACTTTAAGGTTAAGTTTTTGCTCAACCTCATCTAATAAATCAAAAGCATCTTTCCCTTCTCGATCAAGTTTATTGATAAAAACAATCATAGGAATATTTCGCATTCGACACACAGCCACTAATTTTTCAGTTTGCTCTTCTACACCCTTTGCAACGTCTATGACTACAATTACGGAATCTACCGCCGTTAATGTTCGAAAGGTATCCTCAGCAAAGTCTTTGTGACCTGGTGTATCTAGGATATTGATTTTTTTTGATTTGTAATTAAATGCCAAAACAGAGGTAGCCACCGAAATTCCTCTTTGACGTTCGATTTCCATAAAGTCAGAGGTTGCAGTCTTTTTTATTTTATTGCTTTTGACCGCTCCTGCTTCTTGAATCGCACCCCCAAATAAAAGTAATTTCTCAGTGAGGGTAGTTTTACCCGCATCTGGATGGGAAATAATTCCGAATGTCCTTCTTTTTTCTAATGCAGCATTTAAATCCATTTCGGTATTTTATGCAAAAATAGATGTTCCTTTCGGTTAAGCGTATTTTTTCAATGGTAATGATAAGTCGATTGTCTATTTTTGTAGTATGAGCGAAGAAAAAGTTTTATTAGTCAATGAAAAAGATGAAATTTTGGGAACAATGCCCAAAATGGAGGCACATGAAAAAGCTGTTTTGCATCGTGCTTTTTCGGTATTCGTTATGAATAAAAAGGGGCAGTTATTACTTCAACAAAGGGCAGCTCACAAATACCACTCTCCACTTTTATGGACTAATACTTGTTGTTCTCACCAAAGAGAACAAGAAACCAACCTCACTGCCGGGGCTCGACGCTTGGAAGAAGAAATGGGAATGCAAACTGAACTCAAAGAGTTGTTTTGGTTTATATATAAGGCGCCTTTTGATAACGGTCTCACCGAACATGAGTTAGACCACGTTATGATTGGATATTCTGATGAACTTCCTCACATAAATAAAGAAGAAGTAGAAGACTTCAAGTACATGGACTTAGATGAAGTCAATCGAGATATTACGGATAATGCCCATCTCTACACGGCATGGTTCAAAATCATTTTTGAACGCTTTTACGATCATTTAAAGGCCAATCAACATGAAAACTAAAGTCAGTCGCCGCGCACATTTTAATGCTGCACATCGCTTGCATAACCCCAATTGGAGTGATGAGCGAAACAAAGAGGTATTCGGTCTTTGCAATAATCCAAACTATCACGGACATAATTACGATTTAATCGTTAGTGTTATCGGCGAAGTAGATCCCGAAACAGGTTATCTCATGGATATGAAAATCTTGAAAGATTTG
>NZIQ01000020.1 GCA_002691685.1 Flavobacteriaceae bacterium
ACGGTTTTTAAAGTCTAACAAGTCTAAAAATACAATTTCAAGTCCGATTGTAAAAGTGAGTGTTAGCGCTATAGCAATAGGTGTGTTTATCATGCTTATTTCCATATCTGCAGCCGCTGGGCTTCAATTGAAAATAAAAGAAAAAGTTTCGGCCTTTAAGGGGCATTATCAATTGTATCATTTTGATAATGCAAACTCTGACATTAGTATCACACCAATGGATGCTTCTGAAATTGATTGGCGACGGCTTCAAGAGAATGTGCCTTCCCTTGAAAGATATTATCCAATAATTCAAAAGGCGGGAATTATTAGAACAGAGACTACATTTGAAGGAATAATTGCCAAAGGTGTGCATAGTGAATATGATTTTAGTGCATTTGAAGAATTCATAAGGTCGGGTCAAATACCAAATTTTCAGACCGACAGACCTTCAAAGGAGGTTCTTATATCCGCTCAAAAGGCCAACCTTTTAAACTTAAGAGTAGGTGACTCTTTCAATGCTTATTTTCTCAAAGAAAATGACCCTTCAGGAATACCAAATACTCGAAAATTTGAAGTTGCTGGAATTTATAACAGTGGTTTTGATGAGTTTGACGAGTTATTTGTATTTATTGATCAACGTCATTTACAAATAATCAATAGATGGAGCGATGAGGAGTTCGGTCATTATGAATTATTTATTTCAGATTTTGATGAAATAGACACCTATACCGAAACGATTTACCAGGAAACGCCTTCTACTATTGATGTAGCCACTATTAAAGAGTCGTATTACACTATTTTTGAATGGATTAAATTATTTGATTTTAATGTAGTTATCATCATCATCATTATGCTTCTAGTTGGAGGTATTAATATGATTACAGCCTTGTTGGTTTTAATTATTGAGAGAACTCAGTCCATTGGTTTGCTCAAGGCTCTTGGTGCCACAAGCTCAGCAATTCGAAAATTATTTTTAATCAAAGCTTTGAATTTGATTGTTAAAGGAGTTTTAATTGGTAATACAGTTTTTCTCGCACTATACTTTTCTCAAAAACAATGGGGGTTTTTAAAGTTTCCAAATCCAGAGCAATACTATGTCGAAGTTATTCCTCTGCATCTTGAATTAGGTCAGGTGCTTTGGGTGAATCTGGGGGTCATCGCCTCTTGTATTCTAATGCTCATTATTCCTTCTGTTGCCATTTCGAATATTGTTCCTTCGAAAGTGATGAAATTTAATTAAATATATATGAGTATACAGGTTTTAAGTCACCTTTATGGAGATCAGTATTTTGAAATTAAGTCAGATAATGGAGAATTGATTTCGTTTTTGGTGGATGGTTATGAATATATACATCAGAAAGGTAGTCCTGGCTGGAAAAATTCTGACATTGAAATGTTTCCTATTATTGGTCCCTTGAAGGAGGCTAATTACAGAATCAAAACGCCAAAAGAAGAGGCGGTGTTAGATCAGCATGGTTTATTACGAGAATTTCAATACGATTTGGTTTCAGAAACCTCAAAGTCTCTAGTATATATTAAAGCTTATAAAGCTGGTACAGCACTCAGTAATTCTAAGTTTCCTGAAAATTCACCAGAGACCGCTCAAAAATGGGCTTATGACTTTAGATTTTTGAAGAAGTTCAGTTTTACAAAATCTTCACTTCGCATAGATTTCGAAATTATTTCCGAGCCCGATATGCCCTTTATGCTTGGTTATCATCCGGCATTTAAATTACGCAGTAGAAATCCTGTGATATTTTCAAAAGATTTAGAGGTGTCTTTGAATGAAATCCTAGAAGTTGGATCTAAGGCTTTTTTGATTGAAAACACAAATAAAGTTGTCTTGAATGATGAAAAGAAATTACAACTGACCACAGAAGGATTTAATCACTTTATGTGCTGGACAGAGGTTGAAAATATGTTGTGTATTGAACCGATTACTTTTTATCCCTATGCAGTAAAGCAAAAAGATTTACACCTAGGCTTCGAGCATATACCCAATCGAAATGCAAGACAATTTTCGTTACAACTAAAACCGATTACAAGTGATTAAATTTATAATTCAAGGATGGATCATCTTAATTGTGGCCATCGCTGCAAATGCATTAGTTGATTTTATTGGGCTTAAAGGATGGTATGAATTTTTATCAGAGAGTAACATGAGAAAAACAAGATTTGTGGATTATTTATGGTTATTTATACTCTATCCTTGTATTTTAGGCGCTGGTGTTTGGCTCGCTAATGCACTAACGAAATATCTTGGCCTTTAAATTAACAATCTGATGAAAAGAAGAAGTTTTATACAACAGTCTGCACAAGTTTCATTAGCACTCCCACTTTTGAGTGTAATGAGCTGTGAAGTGGAGCACAAACCCAAATATAAAATGGGCTTGCAATTGTTTACCGTACGAGATGCTATGGAAAAAGATCCTGTGGGGACCTTAAAAGCACTAAAACAAATCGGTTACGAGGACTTTGAGTCTTATGGATACGATGCAAAAAACAAATTGTACTACGGTTTTAGTCCTAAGGAATTTAAATCAGTATTAGAGGATTTAAATCTTTCTACTTCAAGTGGGCATTATGGAGTCAATGGATTAATGGAGGTGGCAGAAGACGAACTTAATGCGTATGTTGACAGTTGCATTGAAGGAGCTCACGAGTTGGGTGACCGCTACATTGTTTTTCCTTCCTTAGCAGAGATATATCACAATTTAGAAGGGTATCAGTTGTTGGCTCAAAAATTAAATCAAATCGGCCGACGAATTGATGAGGCTGGTCTTGGATTTGCCTATCACAATTTTGGAGGTGATTTTGTGCAATATGGAGATAAAATGGGTATTGATTGGATCATTCAAGAAACTAATCCTGACTGGGTCAAATTAGAAGTTGATTTTTATTGGGTAATGCACGCTGGAGCCATTACGCCTAAAGAATTTATTGCAAAAGCAATGTATAGAACACCACTTTGGCATATTAAAGACATGCACAAGATGTCTCGTGATTATACAGAAATGGGTCAAGGTTCTATTGACTATACTACTTTACTTCCGAGTGCTAGTGAATCCGGATTAGAATATTTCTACATCGAACAAGGTGGAAATTTCTCGGTGAATTCAATGCAAAGTGTAAAAACCAGTATCGATTACGTTAAATCAAACATTACAATCCCTTCTTAAGAAACGTTTGAAATTTATTAATGCGCTGTAACCTAATAAAGTAATGACTTTGGTTATACCCCAATTAAATTAATTAAAAGCAACTGACCCGTAAAACAAAGTATAAACGGAATGACTAAGTAGCCCATTACATCTCGTGCCTGAAGATTTGTACCTTCGGACATAACAGGTAGTACCATGAGAATGAAAAAGGGCTGTAAAAGATTGGTCAAACTCTCCCCATAGGTTATGGCTAAGATTGTTTTTGAAATGAGCGCTTGTTGAAATTCTGCATCATAATCTTGTACTAAACTTAGAGTGGCTTCTAAAATGCTAGGTCCGATAACCGCAAATTCTCCTCCACCTGAGGGAATAGCAAAATTTACAATACCTCCAATAATGAAGGCCAAGCTTGGTAGGGTTTCTACTTCAGCTATTTCTATAAGTACTTCAGCCAAATAATTGGCCAAACCCGTGTGAATCATGATTCCCATAATACCGGCATAAAACGGAAACTGATATAATATTGCTGCCACGTTACTGCTTCCTTTTTGCACGGCTTTACCGTAGGCAAAAGGAGTGCGGTGAAGAATGAGTCCTATCATTAAAAAGATGAAAATCATAAGATTTAAATTCAAGTCAAATCCACTGTTATTAAAATGTTGAAAAACGTAAAAGCCCCCAGCGAGCGCAATCATATAGATTAAAAGCTTACTGTGGTTGAGCCGATCAGAAAGAGATTTAGAAACAGGAATGTTTGTTTTGATTTGCTTTTGTTCCGTAGTTTCGACAAGTAGATGGTTTAGGTTTTCCTTTTGGGCTCCTCTTGGTTTGAGCAAAAAGATTAGTAAAGGAGTTATACTGACATAAAACAAAATCATGGCAAAATTTAAATTTGACCCTAGTGTTTGCGTTGTTGAAATAGTTTCTGATAGTATACCTGCTTCAATGAGATAGTTATTTTCTGTATTCACCAGAAGGGGAATAGAACTTGAGAGTCCTGTGGACCATATATTGTTTGAAAAATAGGTAATGGCAATAAGAAATGGATAATTAACACCTGAGATCTTAAGTGCTAATTTCCTTCCAAATACTGCCGCAATGACCACCCAACCCCAGCTTACAAAAGAAAGTAGGAGTCCAAAAAAGGCAACACTCAAATAAACCTGATTCGGTGATTTGATGTGATTCGACAAGTTTTCAATTTTTTGATCGATAAATGGAGAGAGGGCTATGGCATATCCTGTAACGATAAGAAGACTCATTTGCATTCCAAACTCTAGTAGCATCCAAAAACCTCTATACCAAGAATCGATAATCTCTATCGGGGAAGCCTTAACAAATAGTGCTGCCAGAATAGCGACTATCAATGTTAGAACCAGAGCGAAGACAAAGGCATCTGGCATAATCTTTTTGAACTGAGCAGTAAAATAGTCTCCGAGTTTCTTTAGCATGTTTTCAAGGTACTATTTTTCAGCAAATGTTTATTTTATTCATTCTAATCAATTTTTATCTCGCATAATTTCTAAGAAAGAAATTATCTTGTAGGTAAATTTCAGTAATTCAATCCTCTTTTTTTCTGTAATCAATGAGATTGCAAGAGGTGAGAATGGCTTAAACGAACAAAAATTATGCATAGAGTTGTCACCTTTGGAGAAATCATGCTTCGATTATCACCTCCTGGATTCTTGCGTTTTTCACAGAGCAATAGTTTTGATGTGGTTTATGGAGGAGGAGAATCTAATGTAGCTGTGTCCCTTGCTAATTACGGAGTAAAAGTTGATTTTGTCACCCGATTACCCGATAATGATTTAGGACAGTGTGCGCTTATGGAACTCAGAAAAAGGGGAGTAGGAACCGAAAAAATTATTTTTGGAGGTCAACGTTTAGGCGTTTATTTTCTCGAAAGGGGTGCAGTGAGCAGAGGAAGCAAAGTTATCTATGACCGTGCTCATTCTGCCATGGCTGAAATTACACCAGGTATGATTGATTGGCACAAAGTTCTCGAGCAGGCCACATGGTTTCATTGGACAGGTATCACCCCTGCAATTTCAAAAAGTGCAGCAGATAGTCTTTTGGAAGCCTTAAAAATTGCCAAAGAAAGAGGATTGACGATTTCTACAGATTTGAACTTTAGAGCCAAACTTTGGACTTATTGCGATTCAAATGAGCGAGAGAAAATCATGACTGAACTGACGTCCTATTGTGATATAATACTGGGTAATGAAGAGGATGCTGAAAAGCATTTTAATATAAAACCTGAAGGATTAGATATTACCACTCAGGGCGAACAGGTCAAGGCTGATGCATTTTTATCAGTATGTGAACAAATGAGGGTTAAATTTCCCAATGCGAAGAAAATTATTACTACACTAAGAGGTTCATTGTCAGCTTCGCACAACTCTTGGTCTGGGGTTCTCTACGATGGTCACAAAATGTATAAATCAAAAGAATTTCAAATTACGCATATTGTCGATCGTGTTGGTGGAGGTGATTCTTTTATGGGTGGACTGATTTACGGTCTGCTGTATTATCAAGAAGATGATCAATACGCCTTGGATTTTGCGGTTGCTGCCTCATGTTTAAAACACACCATAAAAGGCGATGCAAACCTAGTTAGTGCAGAAGAAGTATGGAAGCTCATGTCTGGGGATGTCTCAGGAAGAGTAGCTCGATAATTTATATTTCTTAAATTCAGTAAATCATTTAAATAGAATTGCAATCATAATGACTCAAAATTCCAAAGTAGAAGTTTTACAACTGATGAAAGAAATGGGAATGATTCCTCTGTTTTATCATTCAGATGTAAGTATTGCTAAACAAGTACTTCAAGCCTGTTATGATGGAGGTGCACGTTTGTTAGAATTTACAGCTAGAGGCGATTTTGCTTTTGATGTTTTTGCTGAACTAAGTGCCTATGCTAAGGAACATTTGCCAGGAATGATTCTAGGAGTTGGCTCTATCACCGACATCGCGGCTGCTTCATTATACATGCAAATGGGAGCTCGTTTCGTAGTTACTCCTTCTCTTCGTGAAGACATTGTAAAAATATGTAACCGAAGAAGGGTGCCTTGCGCCCCTGGTTGTGGTTCTTTGACAGAGATTAATCGCGCTGAAGAAATGGGTTGTGATGTTGTTAAATTGTTTCCAGCCTCTGTCTACGGGCCTAAATTTATCAAATCGGTGAAAGGCCCTCAGCCATGGACATGTATTATGCCAACAGGTGGGGTTCAAACAGATAAAGAAAGTTTGAAGTCTTGGATAAATGCGGGTTCATTTTGTGTGGGATTGGGCTCACAACTCATTGATTCATATTCTGTAAATAGTGGAGACTATAAGGGTATAAAAGAAAAGGTAGCCGAGGTTTTAAGAACTATTAATGAACTGAAATAAAGGCAAATCCATATGCATTCAGATTCGATTCTCATACGTGACGCCGTGGTAGAAGATTTGCCACAGTTACTAGCATTCGAGCAAAAGTTAATCGCCTATGAGCGGGACTTTGATCCAAATTTAAAAACAGGTAAGATTCATTACTACGACATCAAAAAATATATTCTTGACCCAGAAATTAAGGTTGTTGTAGCTCAATATAAACAAGGTTTAATAGGTTCAGGTTACGGGCTTATTAAATCAAGCGTTAGCTATAAAAATCCTGAGACCTTTGTTTACTTAGGCTTTATGTATGTTGAAGAAGATTTTCGCGGTCGAGGCGTGAATCAAGCTATCATACAATCTATTTTTAATTGGGGTAATGAAAAAGGTCATGACGAATTTCAACTCGATGTGTACAGTGAGAATGAAAGTGCGCTTTTAGCTTATGTAAAGTCAGGATTTAAGCCCTACTTACAAAAAATGAGAATAAAGAAATCTTCTAAATAATTCTTAGGCTACTATTTGATGTAGTGAATTCTTCTGGGCTTCCCTATTCTTTTCGTGATAGCATTAATTTTTTGAACTAAATTGTGTTCTAAAACATTCTTATGAGAAGCGTAAATCACCTTGCCAATTTATGTTTAAGCTTAGTTCTAGCTTCTTGCGCGATTACACCTAAGGTTGCTTTTGAAAATTATGTGGACACTCGATCTAAACCCATAAGATTTCAAGAAAAAAAAACCTATTCTTTTGATAGCGCAGGGGTTTATTTCTCTAATGACTTTAATGGTGCGCGTTTGAATTCAGTTCAACAGCTTAATGATAGTACCTATCGACTTGGAATTTGGCCAGAAAACATCCCAATCAATCCAAGTCCATATTACGCTTTTAAGGTTTGGAGTGATACCCAACAATCCTTGATCTTGCAATTTGATTATCCTGACGCCTATAGGCATCGTTATCTTCCCAAAATAAAAGAAGATCGTTCTTGGGTGGCTGCTGATTCTATTTCTTTTCAGCAAATCGAAAATCAAACGTTATTAACGCTCAAGGTGAATTCATCACCAAAATTGATATCAGCTCAGGAATTACATAGCAGTAATGAGGTTTATGCCTGGGTTGACAATTTGGTAAAAGGCAAGGATTCCTATGTTCAGTTTAAAGAAATTGGAAAAACAGTATTAAAGAGATCTTTTAAGGTTATTGATATCTGTAAAGGAAGTGCTGAAGGCAAACCAGTTGTCGTATTTATAACTAGACAGCATCCACCTGAAGTTACTGGCTATTTTGCCTTCCAATCCTTTATTTCAACCTTATTAGAATCTGGACAAGAATCTGAGGCTTTTTTAGCTAAATATCGTGTCTTGGCATTTCCACTAATGAATCCGGATGGTGTGGACCTCGGACATTGGAGACATAACTCAGGTGGGGTCGATCTCAATAGAGATTGGTCTAAGTACCATCAAAAAGAAATTAAAACTACCGTTGATTTTATCTCGAAAACCTTAAAGGCAAGTAATTCTGAATTAGTACTTGGTTTGGATTTTCACTCCACCTATTACGATGTTTTTTATACCAACGAAGAGCGTGCTGCTACTCATATGCCCAATTTTTTAGAGAGTTGGTTTAGTGGCTTAGAAGCTAATATACCTGATTATGAGGTTAATGAAAAACCAAGCAACAGTACTCAGCCTGTTTCGAAAGGTTGGTTTTTGAACAAACACAAAGCGGTAGGTGTAGTCTTTGAAATAGGAGACGATACTCCCAGAAATCGAATTCGAATTGTTGGAAAACAGGCTGCTCTCTCAATGATGAGCATTATGAATTCAAATTGATAAATTATTGCTTAGGCCTAAGTAGTTTTGAAAACCCGTAAACTTGATGAATAAAAGCGATTATAAAACTTATTACAATTGATTTTTGTGCTACAACCTGAAGCATTAATTCGTTTTTAGTATACTTTACGCCAGGAGCTATAAGGGGCCCAAAAAATATAATATAGAGATAGATTAAGAGTAGAAGGCAAAATAAAATATATCCATATACGTAATAGTTGTTAAGGAACTTTGAGTTGTATATGGATAAGCTATGGAATATAGCTAGAAAGAACAGTGATAGAAAAGCGTAATGTGCAAAGAATACGTGCACTTCAAAATTAAGGTCAAATGGAACAGCACCTATTCCAGCAAATAGAAATCCTGACACCACACCCACAGGAGTCGTAATTGCCGCAAAGCGCCTTGCCCTCAAAGTGTCTTGTTTTAAGACAAAGGCTTTTTTAAAATGATAATAGAACAAGATGATGATTATCCCAATAAAAATTAAGTTTCCATTAAATAACAGCATGGCTATGGTATTGTCCTGGTGAATTACATCGGAATTGGTTTGATAAGGATTAGTTTTTAAACCTCCAAGTTCACTGAGAAAGTTATGCGTGAAAGAATAATAGTTGGACTGAAACCCAACAACTTCTTTTTCAGACCCAGGAAAGTTTATTGCTGCTAAAATACAGCACATGACAAAGCTCACAATTGCTATTAAAGGAAGTTTGATTAGAAAAAAACGCAGTTTATCCATTTCACAACATTACGCATTTTTTGACATAAGTTGTTTATTTGGCTAGGTTTGATTCTTAGAACTGACGTATTTTTAAATAAAAAATGCTATTTCATTTTATTTTAATGACTTTCATTATGGCGCAATCCTATCAAACTCAGCCCTATGAACTGATTTCAGTGCATCAAGACGTTGAGATACGTTATTATCCCTCTGCGATGAAAGTAAAAGTAAGTGGCCCTTTACGCAATAACGGAAATTTTAATGCACTTTTTCGCTACATATCAGGAGATAATGATTCTCGTGAAAAAATTGCGATGACTACTCCTGTTTACATGAAAACTCAAGATGATGTGCAAACCATGGAATTTGTGTTACCTGAGAAGTACCTAGAAAGCGCCCCTCAACCTAGCGCTAATGGGGTAAAGGTATATCAATCAGAACAAGCTTATTTTGCAGCTATACGTTATAGTGGATATTCAAATGAGTCCAAGGTCATGGGGGCCAAACAAAATTTGTTTTCCGTTCTGAATAAGGAGCAAATTGAGATCATGGGAGATATTCTTGTACTGTCTTACGATTCGCCTTATAAATTTTACAATCGCAGAAATGAGGTCATGGTTAAAGTTAAGCCTGTAGATTTAGAAAAGCCTTAATTTTTTTGGGCTAAGAAATTCAATACAGGAGCAAGGCTCTGCTCTGCATCTTCTTCCATAGGTACGTGCCCAAGATTTTTAAAAAGTACTAATGTGCTATTTGGTAGTTTTTTTTCAAATAAATAGGCATTGTCAACGGGTATTAAGAAGTCTTTTTCTCCCCATAAAATCAAGGTTTCTTCGGTAATCTTTGAAATATGTTCGTGGGATGAGCTGGATTTCTGTTTTTTAAAACGATCAATAAAAGCTTGGCGATTTCCTTCTCTTAGGCTCAGCTCAAAATACCTTTCGATGAGTTCTTCTGATATTTTTTCGGGATTTGCATATACGTTTTCTACACTAGAACGAACCACAAATTTAGGAGTGATGTATTTAAAGAGGTTTTTGATTAATGGAATTTTGGCAAGTTTGAAGGCGATAGGGGTGCTTTTTGATCGACTAGGGAATCCTCCAGCATCAATTAAAATTAATCGATCAACTTTTTGTGGGTGTTGAAGGGCATATTGCCAAGCAATATGTCCGCCGAGTGAATTCCCGCCAATAATACAACGTTTAATTTTTTGCTTTTCTAAAAAGGCATTGATGAATTCTACATAGTGATTGATTGAGTAGTCATGATTTATAAAAGGGTTTGTTAGCCCGTAACCTGGCAAATCCATTCGCACAACCCTGAAGTCTTGTTTTAGTCCATTGGTCCACTCATCAAAAGTGTGGAGGCTTGCTCCAGTTCCGTGGATTAAAACGATGGGTATGCTGTCAGTCTTATTTCCTTCGTCTCTAAAATGGGTGTCTATTCCATTTATTGAAGCAAAAGAAGAAGGTTTTTGTGCATATTTGAGTTTGAGTTCCTCTGTGGGAATATCACTGTAGCCAAAAAGAATACAAATCAATAGACTTAATGCAACTGCAATAAGTGCAAATATCTTAATTATAGGCCAAAAATTTTTCATGAAGGTCGCGCTTAAATCTCTTTTAAGATAGGAAATAATCCTTGACCTTGCTTTTCGAAATAAATTCATATGGCCTATTTTAGAGGTGTTAAATCAAAATAAAATGATTTGTATCCCAACAGAAATTCCGAATGAAATATGTGAAATTGATGATGAGTTAAAGGCCATTTATCACAGTAGTGATACGGTTTGCATTTGGGTTTTTAAAACCCGTGAGGAACGAAACCGCTTTATGGATCAAACGGTTGGAATGACCAAAAAAGAGCGCGAAGATTATTTTTCGCGCCATCATTTTGAATAAGCTTTTATAGTTTTCTTATTTCATACTTCCAACCGGAAAAAGGATGTTATACTTATATAATTCCGTTTCAAACTCATCATTGAGAATTTTTAAAGCAAGCGTTTTCAATTCATTGTGGTCCATTGTAGAATTTGGAGTGTTCGCGAGACTTTTGCCCTCATCTTCACCATCGAGCACCTTAGTTTTTTTAGTTAGTGCCCGAATAACTTCAGGACAGGATTCACCCTCATAAGTACTGTCTATTTTGAAATAGACTCGGTCTTCTGTTATATTGGTTGAACTTGGGTCATCTCTATATTCATACGATTTGGCATCCATATAATAAAAAAAGGGTCGCCTTGCATTTTTGGCGAAATAAAAACTGTGGGTAGTACTCCAAAATCCGTCCCAATTATCTAATTCATTAATGATTATAAGTCTCAAGTCAAAATCGTAGTCAAAGAAAAAATCTACGGTTTTACCTCCTTTTGATCGTCTTAGTTCAAACTCTTCAATTAGCGTATTTTTTTTGATTTCACTGTGCTTGTCGTAAATAAAACTTAATTGGTCTCCTAAAGAACTAGGAATTAATATATTTTCTCCCACGGCCAATTTAGTGTATTTGGTGAAGCCGTTTTTTCTGCTTTCTATTTTGGCGTATTCAGTTCGAATTTTCTCAATTTCCTCGAGCTCATTTGCGGAATTTGAAATGATATTGTCCCCCTGGTCATAACAAGAAACCGTGCTGACATTAATAAGGTCATCTAGGTGATGGCTAGTGTTAGGTTCTTGTTTATTGAAATTGGGATGCATTACAATAAAAGCTTTAACGACAACTAAGAGTAGTAGTTGGTTCATTATCAAAATAGGAATTAGGTGTACAATTTGAACATAAGATATAATTTAAAATTCAATTTAGAAGTGATTGAAAAAAATATGATGTCTAGAAGGCAAAGGCAGTAAAATTTGAGTTGTCATAGTTCTAATAGACTCTGTTATTGAAGCCAGTGAATTTGTAAACGTTACATATAGTTTTACAACTATAAAAATAGTTGCTTAACTAAAAAAATAGTTATAAGTTTGATCTCAAATCCATAATCGTGAAAAAATTAACAAACAAGGAAGAGGAAGTTATGCATGTTTTATGGCGGCTTCAAACAGCCTTTGTAAAAGATGTTTTAGATGAAATTTTAGAAGATAAGCCTCATTACAATACGCTGTCAACAATTATTAGAAAATTAGAAGAAAAGGGTTTTGTGGGTCATAAGGCATATGGTAAAACACATCAATATTATCCTATTATTAAGAAGAAAGAGTATCAAAAAGGATTTATGGCCAATGCTATTGATACTTACTTCAATAGTTCGTATAAGAATATGGTTTCTTTTTTTGCTGCGGAAGAGAAAATTAGTATCGAAGAATTAAAAGAGATCATTAACCACATAGAAAATCAAAAATAGTGGAGCTGTTTTTTGAGTATCTTATTAAAAGCAGTTTGGTTTTATCTCTATTCTACTTGTGTTTTAAAATCTTGCTAAGTCAAGAAACCTTTTTTGCAGTCAAGCGATTTTTTTTACTTTTTGGGTTCATTTGCAGCTTAGTGCTTCCTTTTGTAATCATCAAAAGAGTTGTTGCAATTGATGAGGTGAATTTAATTCAAAATAATCTTACCACTTTTTTAAGTGCGAATGGTACTAGTGACCCAGAAGTTTCTTTTTGGAATTGGCCTTTGGTTTTATTTGTTGTCTATTTAATTGGAGTTCTTATTGTTTTTTGCAAAACGATTTATGAGTTAATTAAATTGATTCGTATTCTTAAATCAGGAAAGATTTACCATAAAAATGGTATAATGCACGTACATGTTGAATTAAATTGTTCACCTTTTTCTTTATTGAATTATATCGTTTATAATCCTAAATTACATTCAGGCCAAGATTTATCGACCATTATTGAGCATGAAAAAGTTCACTGTTTGCAAAGACATTCTTTAGATATGTTATTCGCTCAACTTTATTCGATTTTTTATTGGTTTAATCCCATTACTTGGTTCTATCAAAAAGAGATTGCCCAAAATCTAGAGTATATAGCAGACAAACTAACTGTAAGTAAAATAAATAGTAAAAAAGGGTATCAGTATCTTTTGCTTAATATGGCTACAAAGTCTACTCCAATTTCATTAATTAATCCCTTTTATAATTCACTAATCAAAAAAAGAATAATTATGTTAAACAAGAAAAATTCATCGCTTAAATCTCTTTGGAAGTTGTTCCCGATTTTGCCTCTAATGGTATCATTTATATTCCTTTTTAATATTGAGGTTGTTGCGCAATCTAGCAAGGGAATCGTAATCGATCAAACCGCTACTTATACATTTCATTTTGATTCAAAGACTACTGATCAATCCTTTGAAAAAATAAGTAATGTGTTAGATTTATCAGGAGTAATATTGAATTTCAAGGTAATTAAACGCAATGCCTCATCAGATATCACCAAAATAAAGATTAGTATTAAAGATAACTTTGGCTATAAAAGTGATTATGCTTTCTCTAGTTCAAAAGGAATATCTCCCTATTCTTTAATTATGGATTTAGAAGAAAATAAAATAATCGATGATAAAATTTCGATAGACTCAAAAACCTTAATTGACTATAACGCGCCTTCAACTGCCATAACTGTAAAAAAAGTCAGTGATGGAGAATCAGAAAAAGATGCTGAGGTCATTACTTCTGATGTTAAAACAAAAGTTATTGTAGAAGGTTTTGAGTTTAAACCAGGGGACATCGATAAACTGAATAATACAGTATCTATTTCCAGCATTACAATGGAATCTCTTGATTCGATTGCTCTCTCTGACAAAGAACTTGAATCTATTCTTGAACTTAAAGGGCTTAATGGAAGTGTTCAGATGGTATCTAAAACAATAGCTAAAACAATTAATGAAGTTATTGGTTCTCTTGAGGATACTGTAGATATTGGAAATTCTGGTATTAAAAAGATGAAAAATACAGTTTCTATAGAAGCAATAGAACAGCCAATATTCGTTGTGGATGGGCAAAAAAAAGAAGTAGAACTTTTTGACGCCCTATCACCAAACGATATTAAAAGTATAAGTGTATTGAAAGGAGAGTCTGCTAAAAAAATGTACGGGGAAGAGGGCGTCAATGGTGTTATTGTAATCGAGACGAAGAAACCTAAAAAAGATTAGTTCATTTATTAAAATAAAACTATTCTTGAGCATGACATTGTATAAGCTTTATTTCATTTCTTATGAATAAATTGTTAAGTTGGTTAGCAATTGTATTTGGCCTTGTATACTTTATTTACGAGACTTGGTATCATATTTCATACGAACAATCAAATCTGGCACTCACAGCAGATTTAATTAGTGTTTTCTTATTATTAATTGCAGGCATAGTAAACTTAAGATCAAAAAAAGGGATAGGTTTATTATGTGGTGCATGGGGGTATACATCTTGTATAATGTTTAGGGCATTTATTTGGAGAATGGAAGCTATATGGGTTGAAGAACTTCCAAATTATGAAACCTTACAAGTTAAGATTTTGATACTAGCATTAATTGTATCATTTCCAGCATTTATAGTTTCCTTTGTAAAATCTTTTCCACAAAAAAACCCCAACTAAAAGTTGAGGTTTTTTGTGGAGCCGGAGGGATTCGAACCCTCGTCCAAACAAGTCATTAATTTGCTTTCTACATGCTTAGTTTTCGATTGATTTTCGAGAAACAACTGACCGAAAACCGCCTATTGATTCCTTAGCTTTTTAAGATTTAAATACAAACCAAAGCCATTTGTATTCTATGTTGACTTTAATGGTGCCTCTAATCTAATCGCCATCAACAAGGGCTATTAAGAGACATTTAGCTCTCCCGCCTAGCGGGACTGGGCTTGATTCTACTATACTTCGAATTATTAAGCAGCTAAAGCGTAGTTATTTTCGCCATTTAAAAAGGTTGAAATAGATATTAACGAGCATTAATTTCATAGCTCGGCATGCTTACCAACCAATTGATCTCGCTGTCTAATCCGGTCGGCCCCATAATTTCAAAGAAACGAA
>NZIQ01000021.1 GCA_002691685.1 Flavobacteriaceae bacterium
ATAAAAACCAAAAAATCGGTTACACATTATCACATTGTTGCGGATAAAAAAAGTATTGATGAACAAATTGAAAGAATTCGAAAACAATATGGTAAATTAATAGCTCAAGACTCCGTATCTAATGATTCAGAAGTTAACGGTCGCTTTTTTGACGAACAATTAGAAGTGGATCACAAGACACAACTTGATTTTACTGAGCTTAAAGGCAAGAAACTTATCAAAGAGCTGAAAAGTAAGAAGGCTTCTGATGTTTTTGAACTCAGCACCAAAAACTTGTTCGAAAATGATCTTTTACTCGCTAAACATCTAGGTGTAAGTGAAGAAAAAGTTAAAGAATTGGATAACGTAACTATCCAATTTACTGTAGAAGAAATTAACAAGAGAGAACCAGCTGAGCTCGACCAGGAACTTTACGATAAACTTTTTGGACCTGAAGTTATTTCCTCAGAAGAAGAGTTGAGAGCAAAACTCAAAGAAGATGGAGAAAAACAATTTGTGCAGCAATCTGACCAGAAGTTAATGACAGATTATACCGAGCGGCTATTAGAAGATCACAAATTTGACCTTCCTTCAGGTTTTCTCAAAAAGTGGATACGAGTAAGTGGTGAAAAACCATTAACTGAAGAAGAAGCCCTAACTGAATATGAAAAGTCAGAAAAAGGAATCCGCTATCAACTTATTGAAGCCAAAATAATAGACCAGCACGAACTTCAGATGAATTTTGAAGAATTAAAAGCCTATTCAAAAGAATTTATCAAGGCACAGATGGCACAATACGGTCAAATGAATCCTCCTGAGGAACAATTGGAGGAAATCGCAGCTCGTGTAATGAGCAATGAGGACGAAACTCGCAGATTATCTTCTCAATTGATGAATCAAAAATTATTAGATTTAATCAAAAAGGAAGGAAATTTGAAGAAGAAAGAATTAAATTTTGAGAAATTTATAAAGGAAGCTTACAAGGCGTAATTCAATCGAGAAAGGAATTTTATGAAAGATATTGCCAAAGAATTTGAAAAATTTGCTATTAAAGATCAGGGAATAAGCAGCCTGTACTACAAGCAAATGATATCTAGTATGTACCCAGTAGGGCTCACTCCAAATATCATTGAAGAACGTCAAATGAATATTGCCATTTTTGATGTTTTCTCAAGGTTGATGATGGACCGTATTATCTTTTTAGGAACTGCAATCAATGATCAAGTGGCCAATATCGTTCAAGCCCAATTGCTTTTTTTGGAAAGTACAGATGCTTCTAAAGATATACAGATTTACATCAATTCACCTGGGGGAAGCGTATACGCTGGTCTTGGAATTTATGACACCATGCAATTCATCAAGCCTGATGTCGCTACTATTTGCACAGGAATGGCGGCTTCTATGGGTGCTGTATTGCTTTGTGCGGGCACTGCAGGTAAGAGAAGTGGTCTCGAACATTCACGTGTCATGATACATCAACCTATGGGTGGAGCGCAGGGTCAAGCCTCAGATATTGAAATTACTGCCAAAGAAATTCTTACCTTAAAGGATGAATTGTATGAAATTATTGCCAAGCATACAGGGAAAGACTTTGATACCGTATATGCAGATAGCGATAGAGACTACTGGATGAAGGCAGACAAGGCAAAGGAATACGGGATGATTGACGAAATTTTAATTAGAAACTAACTCAAATAGCAACTAAGCATGGATTCATTGGATTTAAGTTGTTCATTTTGCGGTCGCAAAAAAGAAGAGACAAATCTTCTCATCGCTGGAAATAAAGCCCACATTTGTGATAAGTGTGTGGAACAAGCGCACTTTATTGCCACAGAAGACAACGAAAGTAAATCCAATGCGAATCTTGAAGATTTTGATTTAAAAAAGCCCAAAGAAATCAAAGCTTTTTTAGATGAGTATGTCATCGGCCAAAACCACAGTAAAAAAATATTGTCCGTTGCGGTATACAATCACTACAAGAGAATTACACAAAAAATATCAGCCGAGGAAATCGAAATTGAAAAGAGTAATATTCTTTTGGTAGGACGAACTGGAACGGGTAAAACCCTTTTGGCAAAGAGTATTGCTAAAATGCTTGAAGTACCTCTAGCCATTGTCGATGCCACGGTACTCACAGAAGCGGGATATGTAGGAGAAGATGTCGAGAGTCTTTTAACGAGATTACTTCAAGCTGCTGATTACGATTTAGAAAAGGCGCAGAAAGGTATAGTCTTTATTGATGAAATCGATAAAATTGCACGTAAAAATGACAATCCCTCTATAACTCGTGATGTATCAGGTGAAGGAGTCCAACAAGGACTGCTCAAACTCTTAGAAGGAACCGTAGTGAATGTGCCTCCAAAAGGAGGACGAAAACATCCTGACCAAAAATTTATAGAAGTCGACACCAAGGATATCTTATTCATTGCTGGAGGAGCCTTTGATGGTATTGAAAAACTCATTAGTCAACGACTAAATATGCAGGCTGTGGGTTATGGTCAATTGCAAAAAGGAGATCAAATAGATCGAGAAAACTTGATTCAATACATCACTCCCAAAGATGTGAGAGACTTTGGATTGATTCCCGAAATTATTGGTAGACTTCCTGTGCTCACTCACATGAATCCATTAGATCGAAAAGCCTTAAAGGAAATTTTAACGCAGCCTAAAAATGCCATTATTAAACAGTACAAAAAACTTTTTGAAATGGATGGTATTTCTTTTGAAATTCAAGATGATGCCTTAGATTTTATCGTGGAAAAGGCTATGGATTACAAATTGGGAGCTCGAGGACTTCGATCACTTTGTGAGTCTATTTTTATCGAGGCCATGTATGAAATGCCATCTTCTGATTCAAAAAGCTTGGTGGTCGATAAACCATATGCTCAACGTCACCTGTCATTTGAGCGACTCAGTAAACTAAAGGCTGTTTCTTAAACTAATTCCGCGTCCAATTCAAGAAGTTCTTTCATAAAACTTCGTTCATTTGAAAGACGTGGCACTTTGTGCTGACCTCCTAATTTGTTTTTTTCTTTCATCCATCTGTAGAAAAGTCCAGGTGAGGCTACATTCAATTTTAATAAGGATAAGGTAATATCCCCATTTCGTTTGGCGTCATAATCAGAATTAAGTTTTCTCAAATGATCATCTAATACTTGTTCAAAAAGTGCTGAATCTTGAGGCTGAATTTTAAATTCAACCAACCACTGATGTGCTCCCTTTTGATTTGAATTCATAAAAACAGGTGCTACGGTGTATTCAATCACCTCGCTTTGCGTAACTCTGCAAGCGTAATCCAATGCTTTTTCTGTATTTTCTATAACTAGTTCTTCACCAAAAACATTGATGTGATGCTTTGTACGTCCACTGATATTTAGGCGATAAGGTGAGGTCGAGGTAAATCTAACGGTATCTCCGATGCAATACCTCCAAAGACCGGCATTGGTACTAATCAACATAGCATAATTGACATCTTTCTCAACTTCCCATAAAGGTAAAGCCCTTGGAAATGCATCTGTTGAAGAATAATGTTCCATCGGAATGAATTCATAAAAAATCCCATAATCTAACATCAACAACAATTCATCAGAAAAGTTTTGATCTTGAATAGCAAAGAAACCTTCTGAAGCATTATAGATTTCATAGCATTTTGAATCAGATGGAAGGATTTTTTTGAACTGTTCTCTATAGGGCGTGAAGGCCACTCCACCGTGAAAATAAACTTCTAAATGAGGCCAAATTGCCGCGAGATTTTCTACAGATTGCTCCTTGAGCAATTGATTTAACAAAACTAACATCCAAGAAGGCACTCCTGCTAAAGACGTGACATTTTCGGCAATGCTCTCGTCTATAATGGCCTTTAACTTTTCTTCCCAATTAGACATTAATGACACCTTATTACTAGGAGTACTGCTGTATTCTGCCCATTTAGGCATATTGTCGATAAGAATAGCGGACAAATCTCCAAAATAACTTCCGTTGTCCTTGTAGAGTTCTTTACTGCCGCCTAACCTCAGACTCTTTCCTGTAAAAAGTTTAGAATCAGGATTATTATTGAGGTATAAACAGAGAAGATCTTTACCTGATTTAAAATGACAATCGATAAGGGCCTCTTGGCTGACAGGAATAAATTTGCTTTTAGCATTAGTCGTTCCACTGCTTTTGGCAAACCATTTGATATCTGATGACCAAAAAAGTTGTTGCTCTCCTTTTCTAGTTTTATCTATAGTTTCAGCAATATCCTCATAGTGAACAACAGGAATTCTGGCTCTAAAATCTTCGTAATTCCGTATACTCCCAAAATCAAATCTTCTGCCGTATTCAGTCTGCTGAGCTTGATCGAGTAGTTTTTGCAGTACCTCGTATTGCACATCTCCTGGATATTTCAAAAACAATTCTATTTGATGAATTCGTTTTTTGAGCCACCAAGATGCAATGCTATTAAAAAGAGGTAATGCCATTATTAGTATCTTTAGCATAGCTAAATTATGCTTATTGAATTAATTTTCAAATCTAATTTGTATGTTGTACTCCGGGATATTAAAAAAAATGTCAACCCGTCTAAATGCTACAGAGGTTAACTACTATCTTGAGCTAGAGAACGACCTTATTCACCTCAATCAACTGATTCATAAAAAAATACGGCTAGAGCTTCAGGGTTATCAGTGTCTAAATTGTGACTCTGACGAGACTATTTTTGCTCAAGGCTTTTGTAAGAAGTGTTTTTTTGAATCACCCAAAGCTGGAGAATGGATTATGAAACCAGAGTTGAGCAAAGCCCATCTAGGAGAAGAGGATAGAGATTTAGAATTTGAAAAAAGAATGCAATTACAACCACACATTGTGTATCTATCAAATACGGGGACACTTAAAGTTGGAATTACACGTAAAAAACAACTCCCAACAAGATGGATTGACCAAGGTGCTCATCAAGCGATGGCTATTTTAGAAACTCCAAATCGGTATCTAGCCGGTGTTGCTGAAGTCGCATTAAAAAAACATATTAGTGATAGAACGAACTGGCGCACCATGCTAACTACGAGTGAAAACAAAGAAGACCTCGGCGAGGTTTTTAATAGTCTCCAAGGATATATACCTGAGGAAGTTAAAAAGTGTCTAATCTCTGAGATGAATAATGTGCCCATTGATTTTCCGTATGCAACTAAAATCGAAAAAGTACTCAAAAGCTACTCCCTTAAAAAAGACACTAATATTGAAGGCGTTTTAATCGGGATTAAAGGACAGTACCTCATATTCAAAGATTCCGCAGTAATGAACATAAGAAATCACGAAGGCTTTAGAGTTGGTCTCAACGTGAAGACCTTAAGTATTTAATTGTATTTCTTCTCCAACGCTCAAGCCGAATTGTTTACGGATGAGATAAACCCCTAAGTATAACAATGGGGTGTCCAAAGCTGCGATCATTGCCTTGAATAAAAAACCTGAAATTACTAGTCCTGTAAAGCGATCCCAAGGAATTTCTCCAAAAAAGCACAGCAGTGAAATCACTGACAAGGTATCTATAAATTGAGATGAAAAAGTAGAAAAATTATTTCTTAGCCAAAGGTGTTTTCCTTTGGTGAGATTCTTCCAAAAATGATAAATCTGAATATCCACAAATTGTGCCAATAAATAGGCCATCATAGACGAAAAGACAGCTATTACAGTATTCCCAAAGACGCGACTAAAGAGTTCATTCGACAAGGGTGACCAAGTTGTAGCTGAAGATACATCCGATACATAGACAATCAAAAGAGAGAAAAAAGATGCAAAAATTCCAGTAACAACTACTTGATTGGCCTTTTTCTTTCCATAGATCTCTGAAATCAAATCTGTTATTAAAAAAGTAATTGGGTACGGCAACAAGCCAACAGATGCTTCAAAGATTGGAGCACCGAAGATTTCAATTTCCCCAAAGGGTTTGAAACTGAAAAACTTTTGAAAGATGAGATTCGAAACAACTAAAGAAGTGATGAATAGACCACTCAAGTACATATAGAGCGATAAAGCTCTTTTTCTTGTCTTCAATTTATCCATTGAGGATTATCTTATATTCAGCTCAAAAGGCATTCGGGCTTGAATTTGATTTTCCTTTGCCTTGAGCTGCTCTAATTGTTGATTCAGGGCGATGATAGGCTCCGGTAAAAAGGCTTTAGTCACTTGTTGTAAAACTTTGGTTTGAGCTTCTGAAAGATCTCCAAATATTTGCTCAAATTCTGATTTATATCGCGGAAAACTTTGTACTGCATAGTCGGAAGTTTCTCCTAGTTCGGCCGCTTTTTCAATGGCATTATAGATTCCGCCGTAACCATCAATTAATCCTTCATCAAGAGCAGAAGACGCGCTCCACACTCTTCCCTGAGCTAATTCATCTACTTGATTTTTATCCATAGATCTACCGACTGCTACTCGCTCTAAAAAGATATCATAAGTTTGCTCGATGCCATCTTTTATTTCGTTGTAATTCTCTTGAGTCATTGGACCAAACGCGCTATAACCTCTAGATTGCTTATTAGTCTCGACCCACTGTGGAGTTATTCCTATTTTTTTACTGAGTTCACTAAAGTTAGGCAAAGTACCAAACACTCCGATAGAGCCGGTAATAGATGTAGGTTGTGCCATGATGTAGTCTGAAGCCATAGCGATGTAATATCCTCCTGAAGCTGCTACATCAGATATAGAAACTACTATAGGTTTTTGTTCTTGGGTGCGTTTCAATTCGCGCCATATCAATTCCGAGGTCAGTGCACTTCCTCCTGGAGAATTCACACGAAGTACAATCGCTTTAACTTTTCGGTCTTCTCGAATTCGCTTTAAAGCTCGTGCAATAGATTCTTGTCCGATATAAGCGCTACCTCCTTCACCATAAAGAATGGTTCCACTAGCATACAATACTGCAATACGATCCTTACCTTTATATAATCTTTTGGTTTTGGCAAAACGCAAATACTTTTTGAGACTTGTCATTTTAGGCTTGTCGTTTGCTGCAAGTTCGTTGTCTATGCCAGATAACCTATTCGACAGCGATCTATAATACTGATCTTCGTAGACCAAGCCATCTATCAACCCTACTTCTTTTGCCTTATCAGCACTTCTTGCTAATAAATCATCTGCAATTTCGTTCAAACGAACTGCATTTATCTCACGCTCCTCGGAAATAGAATTGGTTACTTCGTTCCAAATAGAGGTCAATAAAGCTTTGATTTGCATTCTGTTTTCGTCGCTCATCTCATTATTCAAATAAGGCTCAACAGCTGATTTGTATTTGCCATGGCGAACAACTTCCATTTTTACTCCAGACTGTTCCTGAAGGTCTTTGTAATACAATACCTCCGATGCTAAACCTCGAAAATCAAGATTTCCCACTGGATTTATAAAAATAGAATCGGCTACACTAGCTAGAAAGTAGTCTCCTTGTGA
Organism: Flavobacteriaceae bacterium; assembly: GCA_002691685.1. GTDB lineage: Bacteria > Bacteroidota > Bacteroidia > Flavobacteriales > Flavobacteriaceae > UBA3478. The sequence goes on from NZIQ01000021.1 coordinate 7,399, forward strand.
ATACATCTCATTGTAAGCATAAATAAATTTACCAGAAGACTTAAAATCAATCAGTAGATCTCTGAGTTCATTGATCTGTGACCAACCCAAAGAAAGAATATTACCTTCAATTGAGATCCCTTCAATTCGATCATCTGTTTTGGCAAGGCTTACGGCTTTTAATATTTGATCAAAACCGACACGGTCTTGAACTAGAGCAGCAAAAGGATCATTAGGATCTGTGCCCAAATATTCTTCCACGAGCTGATTCAGTTTTAATTGAAGTACACTCTCTTTTTCAATTTTTGTATCAGGTTCAGCACTGCCCAAAGCAGCCAATAATATAAAAAACATGAAAAAAGCAATTCCAAATGCTACAAGTGCTCCGATTGTTGCAGCTAAAGTATTTTTAAGAAAATCCAAAATCTAAAGTTTTAAACCGCAATATAATCAATGTTAGGTGGAATTATTAATTTGGTCCATGCAAAAAGCAGATACATTAGAGGCTCATATTGGCCTAGGAAGCAACCAAGGGAATCGTTTTATTCACTTGCAAAGGGCCTTGTTTAAAATTAATGAAGAAATTGGCACTGTTGTAGTACTCTCCAAATGCTACAAAAATAAAGCTGTTGGTTTTGATGGAGATGATTTTATCAATGCGTGCATTGCAGTTAGAACAAGATTAGACGCTCATGAAGTGCTCAAGAAATTACTTGTTATTGAAAACGAATTAGGTCGTAAACGAAAGGGTCATTTTTCTTACACTAATAGACCTATTGATCTTGATCTGTTATATTACGAAGACCAAACGATTCAAACAGAACAATTAGAATTACCTCATCCAAGATTAGCACAACGCAGATTTGTACTTCAACCTTTAATGGATATTGCCCCAGAAAAAAAACATCCACTCCATAAACGAATCACGGCAGAACTCTTGGCACAGTGCGAAGATGAAAATGATGTGATTGTAGTTGATAAAACTCTTTATATGAACCATAAGTCATTTTGGCAAAACAGCGGTTACATTTGTATTGAAGGTTGTATTGGTGTTGGCAAAACTTCACTTTGTCAAAAAATCGCTGAAGCCTTTGAAGTTCCCTATTTTCTTGAGGGTTTTGAAGATAACCCATTTCTATCTTCCTTTTATAAGGACAAGGATAAATACAGCCTCCCTGTCGAATTGTCTTTTTTGGCTGATCGAAGCGAACAAATCGAAGACCACTTTCAAAATATAAATGAACCACAAGGAATCTTAAGTGATTATCACCTTTCTAAATCTTTGATGTTCGCAGAGATAAATCTCAAAGGAAGTGCCCTAGATTTATATAAACGCTGGTACAACTTTAGTCTTACGCATTTAAAAAACCCTTCACTATACGTTTATCTTCAAAGACCTCTAGAGACAATCAAAGAACAAATTTTGAAAAGAGGCAGACCATACGAAATGGGAATATCAGAAAACTATTTAAAGAAAATCATAAAGAGTTATGAACACCATATCAAAGTAGAAAAAGACTTTAGATGCCTTCAAATAAATCTTGAAAAGAATGACTTTATGGTTGACAATGAAGCATTTAAAAAAGTAATAATTAAGATAGAAGACGCATTATTAAATCACCACTATTTAGATTAATTTTTGATGCCTACATAAAATTTTAAGAAAATTTTGTGAATATGGAATTTTTTTGAGTTATTGTGCTCAACTAACTAATGCAAACATTATATCAAACCTCAGCAGTCTTTGCTGGGGTTTTTATTTGGAAGAGAATTGCTCATGTAAAACCCATAGTACAATTCCTGCAGAGACTGAAACGTTTAGTGAGTGTTTTGTGCCAAATTGAGGTATTTCAATAACAGCATCACAAAAGTCTACCACCTCCTGAGAAACACCCTGAACTTCATGTCCGAATATAACGGCAAGACCTTTTGAACAATCAACCTTAAAATCATTCAAAGCACATGCATTTTCAGCTTGTTCAACAGCTGCGATTTTGTAATTTTTATCATGTACATCCTTCAAGGCTTCTTGAGTGCTATTAAAATAGCGCCAAGCTACACTTTCAGTGGCTCCTAATGCAGTTTTTCTAATGTCTTTATGAGGAGGGCAAGCTGTTATTCCACACAACAAAACTTCTTCAATTCTAAATGCGTCCGAAGTTCTAAAAATAGAACCAATATTATTAAGGCTCCTGACATTGTCTAAAACTATCACTAAAGGAATTTTTTGAGCCTCTTTAAATTCCTCTGGCGCCAACCTGTTGAGTTCAGCATTGGAAAGCTTTCTAAAGTTAGTTTTCAACGATTTGTTCAAAATATCAACATTTATTTTGCTCACTTTGGTACAGCGAGTATTTTCGGTAAAATTATGGCAAAAAAGAACAATGGCACCACTCCCCTAATGAAGCAATACAATGCGATCAAGTGTAAGTACCCGGATGCAATGCTTCTTTTTAGGGTGGGAGATTTTTATGAGACCTTTGGCGAAGATGCGCAAAAGGCCGCTGGTATCTTGGATATTGTTTTGACCCATAGAAACAACGGAGGCGACAAAACTCCTCTAGCTGGCTTTCCGCATCACGCTTTACAAACCTATTTACCAAAACTTGTCAAGGCGGGTAATCGGGTTGCTATTTGCGATCAATTAGAAGATCCCAAGCAAACAAAGACCATTGTGAAGAGGGGGGTTACTGAACTTATTACTCCTGGGGTAACATTGAATGATGCCATTTTAGAACAAAAGACTAATAATTATTTATCGGCTGTATTTAAACTCCAACAGAAATGGGCTGTTGCTTTTGTAGATGTATCTACATCAAATTTTCTCATTGCCTCTGGAGATGAACACTATGTCGACAAGTTATTACAAAACTTTAATCCGACTGAATTACTTTATGCAAAACCTCAAAAGAGTGCTATATTAGATTCTTGGATGAGTCTTTACCATTTACACCCCCTTGAAGACTGGATTTTTGAAATAGAGCAGGCGGAGGAAAAACTCTGTTCTCATCTCAAGGTAAATAGCCTAAAAGGTTTTGGCATCCTTGAAAATGAATTAGGCGTTAGTCCAGCTGCTGCAGTCCTCTATTATCTCTCACAAACACAACCTAAATTGATGGGACACATCAATCATATTCAAGTACTGAGAAGAGATGATTACATGTGGATGGACGCTTTTACCATTAGAAATCTAGAGTTGCTGTTTGGACTCAATCGCGAGGCGACTACTCTTTTTGACGTCCTAGACCATAGTTGTACACCAATGGGAGGGAGGCTACTAAAACATTGGATTGCATTACCTCTAACCGATGAAGTGAAAATTAATCAACGCTTAAAAATTGTTCATCATTACTTCAATCATATCGAAGAATTAAAGCAAGTTCAAGAACATTTAAAATCAATTTATGATCTGGAGCGTTATGCAGCAAAATTAGCCTCGACAAAAATCAATCCGCGTGAATTAAATCACTTGAAAACGAGTCTAACAGAAGTGATATCCTTAGATATTATTTTAAAAAAGAGTGACCTTAATGAACTTCAAACGCTATTTACTCATATTGCGAGTTGTTCAGAGATTAAAGTATTGATTTCTAAAGCGATTGAAACCGAAGCACCTGTTCTCCTTCAAAAAGGAAATGTCATTGCATCCAGATACAACCAAGAACTAGATGAATTAAGAACCTTGGTAAATTCAAGTCAAGAGCTCTTAAACGAAATGCTCAAACGAGAGAGTGAAATCACGGGGATTCCTTCGCTCAAAATCAGTTCCAACAACGTTTTTGGATATTATATTGAAGTAAGAAATACGCATAAGGATAAAGTTCCCGAAAGCTGGACAAGAAAACAAACACTAGTGAATGCTGAGCGCTATATTAATGAAGAGCTCAAAACTTATGAGCAAAGAATACTGGGTGCAGAGGAGAAAATAGCGACTAAGGAACTAGAGCTTTTTAATGGCCTTATTGAAGAATTGCAAAAATTTAAGGATGAATTATTAAAAACCGCCCGAACTGTTGCACGATTGGACTGCTTGGTTGGATTTGCAGATTGTGCTAAAAAATCGAATTATTGCAAACCTGAAATAAATCAAAACCAATCGATACTGATAAAGGCAGGGCGACATCCTGTAATCGAAAAACAATTAGGATCGGATACTCCCTATATCGCAAATGACATTCAACTCGATCCAGATTCTCAACAAATCGTGATGATTACAGGGCCTAATATGAGTGGAAAATCAGCTATTTTGAGACAAACTGCACTGATTGTTTTGATGGCGCAAATAGGCTCTTATGTTCCTGCGAATTCTGCTTCAATTGGAATAATCGACAAACTATTTACTAGGGTCGGCGCTAGCGACAATATCAGTATGGGCGAATCTACTTTTATGGTTGAAATGAACGAGACCGCAGCCATCGTAAATAATTTAAGTCCCCGAAGTTTAGTATTGTTAGATGAAATTGGAAGAGGAACAAGTACCTATGATGGAATTTCTATTGCTTGGGCTATTGCTGCGTATATGCACAATCATCAAAGCAGATCCAAAACACTTTTTGCTACACACTATCATGAGTTAAACGCAATGAGTGAGCAGTACAGTCGAATCAAAAATTATAACGTTTCAGTTAAAGAAACATCTGAAGGAGTTCTTTTTTTAAGAAAACTTATTGCAGGTCCTTCGCACCACTCTTTTGGAATTCACGTTGCCCAAATGGCAGGCATGCCCAAACAATTGCTTGAGCACGCTCAAGAAATTTTGGTAAAGTTGGAAGAAAGTCGTTCAAAACAAAAAAGAACAACGCAATTAGAAGAAGTTTCTGCCCAGCAAAAAGCATTAGAACAAACACAACTCAGCTTTATTCAGCTAGAAGATCCTGTACTGTTGCAAATCAAAGAGGATTTAATTGGCTTAGATATAAATAACCTCACCCCTATTGAAGCGTTGAACGAACTCAACAAAATCAAAAAACTCCTGAATAAAATCTAGAACATCCCTTTAAATTTTAAAGAATTGTTTTAAATTTGCCGACCCTATCATGGGCAGAATAGGCGAAAATAGCTCAGTTGGTAGAGCATCACCTTGCCAAGGTGGAGGTCGCGGGTTCGAATCCCGTTTTTCGCTCAAAACAATGTAAATTGTTTTAGTTACTTTCGCAGCGCTATTTAAGCGCAGCAAGGGCTCGAGTGGTGGAATTGGTAGACACGTTGGACTTAAAATCCAATGGCCATTGTGGCCGTGCGGGTTCAAGTCCCGCCTCGAGTACTCAACGGGAGATAGTCGTAAGACTGTCTCCCGTTTTTGTTTTAATAAGATTGTAATGTGCTGATAATGAATTAGCCCTCCTCCCGACTGAAATAAATGGTTTCGCAAAAAAATCATCTATACCCTCGTGTTCAAAGTTTTTTTTAAATCGTAGAGTAGCCCTAAGTCTTTGAAAAAAGTTGGAGAATTGAGTTATCTTGGGTGCAAACAGATAGCCGAGATCTCAGTTTCGACTATTTTAGTATTATAAACTGACAAAGTAGTGTAAAATATAATCTATAAGGGGGTTCTCTTGGGTAACAATCTTTATAGCATATCGACCGAAAATACCTATTAGGGCTAAAAATATTTTTAAAAATGAACTTGAAAAGACTTTTTACTATTTTAAATATTGGGATTGTAATTTTCATCCTTTTTTCTTGTGATTTTTCGAAAGACGAGGGATATTTTGTGGATGTAGAATATGGTGATGACAGCAACAGCGGTACGAGCCGCAAAAAACCTTGGCGGACCATTGAAAAAGTCAACTCAATGATCTTTAAACCAGGAGACAAAATTTATTTCAAACGCCAGACATCTTATTCCAAAGGCCTTCAGATAAACGGTGACGGTACCAAGGATGCACCAATTCTCATTGGAGCATGGGGAAAAGGTGATGCCCCAAAATTTACAAACACCAATGACAATGACAACAATGGGAACTGTATTCAACTCAATGGTGACTATCAAATCCTTGAAAATGTTTACTGCTTCGGCACCAATGACGCTCCAGGACGGGGATATTTGAATGTGTGGAAAATTGGGGGAATAAAAATAAACCTAGGTGCGGACCACTGCATCGTACGAAATAATGAAGTAGAAGATTGCCCGATTGGGATTAATTCTTATGGTGAACACACACTTATTACTGAAAATAACATTCACGATTGTAATAGACCCATCATGTTTCCATACTGGGGGCCAATTGGAATTCGCCTTGGAATGGGCAACCAGGAGGTATCCTGGAATGAGATACATAACTATCACTCTATGGGTGGTGAATGGGGAGGCGACGGTGGAGCAATAGAAATTGATGATGGAAGGAATTTGAGAAACAACATTTATATTCATCACAATAAATCAAGTGAGTGCATGGGATTTTGTGAAATTAGTTACAACTTCGATATCTGTGGAAATGGTGGTGCTGATTGCAGAATTGAGAATAGAATTTATGACAACATTGTAATTGCATACAATGAATCCACTGATTACAGAACTTTTACCCAATTTTGGGCACCACTGACTAACTCATTCGTTGAAAATAATACCATATACAGGAGGTGGGAATCTGCTGACATAGAATCAAATGTTTTCTGCGAGAACGATGAAGATAAATTGGCAACAGATTACCCCACCACATATAGAAATAATCTGGTTGTAGTGGTAGAAAAAGAAACCAATTCTAACTATGCAGAAAATATTGGTAAAGGCAATAGGATATATCTCGGATATCCGCTTGCAAACATCAACCATAATAACAACCTTTTTTATAATGTTGATGGCCCCACTATTTTTTTTAGTCCAATCAATTCAGAAAATACTGAACTAGCAGCAACAGCGATTATTGCAAATCCGAATGTTGTGAACCTCGAAGCTGGTGACTACCACCTGACACAATTTAGTCCGGCAATAGATAAGGGATCTAAAGAGGGACACTATAATATGGATTTAGATGGTAATTCAATAGTTGGAACTCGTGATATTGGTGCCTATGAATATCAGTTGAACCAAGCTAATACTCATTCCTTAGAAAAACACTAGCTACAAAGAAATCAAGATGTCTCAGCATCCAATGGCCATTGTGATCGTTCGAATTTAAGTTCTACCTAGGGTACATTAAAGGAGATATCTGAATAGATGTCTCCCTTTTCTTTTTTAATACTGTCGATTCACTAGAAGCCCATTAAATACTTAAAAAAGCAGTTTGACATTTTTCTTTAATTAACTTTAATACATGAAGTTTAGAAGAGCTACAACCGAAGATGTTCCGTTTATTGTTAAAATGATTGCTGATGACAAGTTAGCAGCAAAGAGAGAAGACTATAGAGAACCACTTCCTAAAAACTACTTGAAAGCATTTGAAAATATCACTTCTGATCCTAATCAAGAATTGATAGTCGTCGAAGCAGATCATGGGAAAGTTATAGGAACGCTTCAACTTAGTTTCATTCAGTACCTCACATATCAAGGTGGAATAAGAGCACAAATTGAGGCTGTTAGGATTCACAAAAAATTCCGCGGCAAGGGAGTAGGTACAGAGATGTTTGAATGGGCAATCAAAAGAGCGCAAGAGAGAAAAGCTCATGTCTTGCAGTTGACCACGGATAAACAACGACCAGAAGCCATTAAGTTTTACCTTGATTTAGGATTTGTCGACTCGCACGAAGGAATGAAGATACACTTCAAGCTATAGAACTGATTTGTTTAATAGCAGGCATAGCAGGCCTTAAAATACGAATCTTATGCTTTTTTAATGCTTACTATCGGTGCGCTCTTATCCTCTAATAATTACTGAGCCTTTAATGCAGCCTGCGCTTTTCTGTAGTCATCTATGGCTACAAAATAATCTGGGTCTTCTAAGATATTAACCTCACAAATTTTTTCAGCTTTCTTGATGAGTTTGACACAGTCAGAAGAGAGATGTCGCAAGTGCACTCTTTTATTCATTTTCAGATAGCGTTCTGTCAACTTATTGATACATTCAATAGCCGATTGATCCATTATTCTAGACTCTTTGAAATTAATAATTACTTCATCAGGGTCGTTGGAAATATCAAATTTACTATTGAAGAGTTCTATAGATCCAAAAAATAGAGGCCCATAAATCTCATAATGTTTAACTCCGTGAACATCTATATTCTTTCTTGCTCGGATACGTTTAGCGTTTTCCCATGCAAAAACCAATGAAGAAACAATTACTCCTGTAAACACAGCAATGGCTAAATCAAAAATTACCGTTAAAGCTGTTACGATAAGAATTACCACGATATCAGCGATGGGAACTTTATTTAAAATTTTGAATGTACTCCATTCAAATGTACCGATGACGACCATGAACATCACACCAACTAATGCCGCAATGGGGACTTGCTCGATCAAAGCAGAACCAAACAAAATAAACATGAGGAGTGATAATGATGCGATGATCCCAGAAAGTCTTCCACGACCCCCAGATTTTATATTGATAATGCTCTGTCCAATCATCGCACATCCTCCCATGCCACCGAAAAAACCATTGACGATATTACCTAACCCTTGGGCAGCACATTCTCTGTTACCACTTCCATGGTTCTGAGTAAGTTCATCAATGAGGTTTAATGTCATTAAAGATTCTATCAATCCAATGGCCGCGAGGATCAAGGCATATGGAAATATAAAGACTAAACTTTCAATGTTGAACGGAATCAATGGAATTGAAAATGAGGGGAAGCCCGCTTTTATGCCCGTTCCACCGTTGGCTTGAATAAAACTTCTCACGGTCTCTGTTTCGAGATTTCCAAAAATTACGATACAAGAAACAATAACTATTGCTGTAAGTGCTGCCGGAATTTTCACGGTTATTTTTGGTAATACAAACATAATCGCCATGGTAGCCAACACCAATCCGATCATTATCCAAAGTGATGATCCGGTAAGCCACTCTCCTTGACTTTTAAACATACCTAATTGAGAGATGAAAATCACAATAGCCAGTCCATTCACAAATCCCATCATAACCGAATGTGGAATCATTCTCACGAATTTCCCAAGCCTTAAAACCCCAGCGCCTATTTGAATTATTCCCGCTAAAATGAGTGTAACGAATAAATATTGAAGACCTGCAAAATCACTGCCGCCAATTTCCGATCCTTCTGAAACTAGATTGACCATAACCACAGCCATAGCGCCTGTTGCTCCAGATATCATTCCAGGTCTACCTCCAAAAATAGAAGTTATAAACCCCATTAAAAAGGCTCCGTACAACCCGATAATAGGAGAAATCCCTGCCACAAATGCAAATGCCACTGCTTCAGGAACTAAAGCCAATGCTACTGTTACCCCAGAAAGTAAGTCATCCTTAATACTTCCGTCAACCCTATTGTTTAAGTCAAATATCTTCACCTCAAAAAAAATTAAGCGGCAAAAGTAAGTTAATCCCGAAAGCTAATTAGAGAAATTACTGTTTAGTTTTTATTAAATCATCGAAGTCTACCGTTTTAGGATCTTTATCAGGCCCTTCTATTTTGAAAGCGTACTATTTTATTGTACATTCTAAGAGTGAAGAAAAACCTGACTAGATATTTACTAGAGTTTGCAGTTATTGTTGCGGGTATTACGATTTCTTTTTGGATTAATGAATGGGATTCTCGTAAGGATGATTCTGTTCGACAATTACATTACATCACCGGACTTATTAGCGATCTAGAAAAACAACTTCTGTTATTTGAAGATCACGTAGAATTTTCTAATAGTAGTATTTCTAATTGCAGTTCTATTTTAAATGAATTTAGGGAGAAAGGAAACTTCAGTGGTATCCCTGAGATCAACGATAAATTGAGTAGACTTATGTACTCTATAAAGTATCCTGAAGTCAATACCATATTCAACGAACTCGAAAGCACCGGTCAATTTGACCTCATAAATAATGATTCCTTAACCTCCAAAATCATCAAGTACTATCAAAATTCGAAAAATTACAGCAATAGAGTAGATGCCAATATGGATGTGGTGTACTACCAAGAAATTTTTCCCATCATAAAATCATCCATTGTTATTGAGCCTAAAAACTTTGGCTATGCAGAAAAAGATATCGAACTCTTTAACAGTCTAAGCAGTACATTCTACAAAGGCCTGTCTGAACCCGCAAAAGAATTTGACCTTATAAATGCAATTAGTTTAAGTATTGTGGTTTCCAATACAAATAAAAGTCATGTAGCTACCATTAAAAAAGAAGCCCAAGAATTGCTCCTGGCCTTAGAAAAAGAATTAGCTCAAATTAAGTAGCCCGTAGTGACTTCAAAACTCAAATCGATTTTAACCATTTTTCTTCTGATGACTGCGGGAGAAGGTGTTTTTGCGCTGCCCTTTTTATTAGCGCGTATTTTTAGACCTACATTTTTAGAGGTATTTCAATTGGACAATTTGCAACTGGGGACCCTATACTCTACCTATGGTATTATTGCACTCGTCTCTTACCTTTTGGGAGGAACATTAGCTGATAAGTACGAACCTCGTAAATTGATGGGGACAGCCCTTTGCTTAACGGCTTTAGGAGGATTTGTTTTGGCCCAGTTTCCAAATTTTAATCAGTTGCAATGGCTTTATGGATACTGGGGGTTTTCTACGACCTTTTTGTTTTGGTCTGCGATGATTAAAGCAACAAGAAACTGGGGAGGTACATCGAGTCAAGGAAAAGCCTTTGGATTTTTAGAAGGTGGCCGAGGTACCGTGGCTGCGTCGATTGGAGCCTTAGGTGTTTTTATATTTGCTCTTCTTATACCTGAAGATGTTATCAGTACCTCGTTTACCCAGAAAAGAGAGGCTTTTAGAACAGTGATTTTATGCACCTCAGTAATGATTATGCTAGTTGGGATTTTGGTTTTTCTCTTTTTGGAAAATACGAAGTTGGGTGATAAAGAAGCGAACTTTATTTCACATAATTCCTTTCAAACCATCGTAAAAGTTTCACGATTTCCGGCAGTTGGGCTATTGATTGTTATTGTTCTTTGTGCTTATTGCGGCTATAAAGTCACAGATATTCTTTCTCTATACGCAGCAGAAATCATGTTGTTTAACGAAGTAGATGCTGCAAAAATCGGTTCCTATCAAATGTATTTGCGTCCTGTCATTTGTGTTCTTATAGGATTTGCCGCCGATAAATCGTCAAGTTCTAAATGGCTTGTCAGAGGGTTCGGACTGCTTTTATGTGGAGCACTATTATTTGCTTCTGGTCGGGTCATAGCTCCCTTGAGTGGTTTTTTTATTTTTTCTTTAATCATCACGGCTATTGCGACTTATGGTTTGAGAACACTCTACTTCGCCTCTATTCAAGAAGGACATATTCCCTATGCTTTTACAGGGACCGCAGTGGGTATCATTTCAGTAGTCGGTTATACACCAGATATTTTCATGGGACCTTTAATGGGTGTTTTGTTAGATAACTATCCTGGACTACTGGGTCATCAACTGGTATTTTTGCTTTTGGCTATTTTTGCATTTATAGGGATGCTTGCTTCGTTGCGCTTTAGAGCATTAATCAAAAAAATAGACCATTAATATTATTTATATGAAAAAACCTCTAGTCTCTCCTTTAGACCGAAATGCGACAAAGCAAGCACAAATCATGGCCGATTTTTATGAAGAAACCTTAGGCTTTACTCCAAACAGTCTCTTTACGATGATGCATAGGCCACGTATAGCGAATGCATTTGTTGAAATGAATCAAGCCGTTATGGAAAACAAGGGGCGCATTACAAGTGCTATGAAACGAGAGATTGCATACCTCTCAAGTATGACTACCGGATGTCGTTATTGCGAAGCTCATGCGATCCGTGCCGCAGAGCGATATGGCTCGTCTCAAGAGCGAATGCTCAATCTATGGAACTACAAAAAACACAAGATATTTTCTGAAGCTGATCGAGCAATGTTTGATTTAGCGATAGCCGCTTCTCAAGTTCCAAATGGGGTAAACAATGAAATTGCGGAAGCTACGCGAAAATATTTTGATCAAGGTGAGATCGTTGAAATTTTAGGCGTAGTTGCACTTTTTGGCTATCTCAATAGATGGAACGATAGCATGGGAACGGCCTTAGAAAAAGATGCGGCGGATTCAGCAGATGACATCCTTGGCTCTAATGGATGGGTCATCGGAAAACACAACTACTAAATGAATTTTAACAGAGCGCTATTAGTCTTTCTTTTTTTGATGTCAAGCACACATAGCTTTTCACAAGAGAAAAGGGCTAAAGATTACGGAATAACTATTGGTATTTTTAATCCAGGAGTACTAAATGCAATCACAGATGTCGAAGGAGTTTCTGTCGGTCACACAACACTAATCGAAGGAGATTCGATTCGAACGGGAATTACTGCTATTGTTCCACACCAAAAAAATATTTTTCAAAATAAGGTTCCCGCAGCAATATATATCGCAAATGGGTTTGGAAAACTCACGGGCTATTCTCAAGTTAAGGAACTGGGTAATATCGAAACGCCCATTGTTTTGACCAATACATTAAGCGTTCCAGAGGCTGCCTCAGCATTGATTTCATATACGCTAGAACAAGAAGAAAATAAAAACGTGAGGTCGGTGAATCCAGTCGTAGGTGAAACAAATGATGGTTATCTGAATGATATCAGAGGCATGCATGTTCAAAAATCACATGTACTGTCAGCCATAAAAAATGCTAGTAGTAAAAAGGTTATAGAAGGAAATGTTGGTGCAGGTACCGGAACGATAAGTTTCGGTTTCAAAGGTGGTATAGGAACTTCATCGAGAATTTTACCTGCCTCATTGGGAGGGTATACCGTGGGTGTATTGGTACAGACAAATTTTGGAGGAGTATTAGAAATAAATGGAGCGCCTATCGGCAAAGCCTTACAACAGTTTTCATTTCAAGATCACGTATTTAACAATGCCGATGGTTCTTGCATGATTGTGGTCATTACCGATGCGCCCTTGGATTCAAGAAATTTAGAACGCGTGGCAAAAAGAGCAATTATGGGCTTAGCCAAGACAGGTGGTATTGCTTCGAATGGAAGTGGAGATTACGTAATTGCCCTCTCTGTTGCCGAAGAAAACTTTATTCCATACAGTCCAAAATCAAGCACTTATAGACCTCTGCTATTAAACAATCAAGCCATGAGCCCTGTATTTCTTGCAACCATAGAAGCTACAGAAGAGGCGATTATCAATTCGCTTTTTGCCGCCGAAACGCTTCAAGGTCAAAAGGGTCGAGTTATCTCTAAACTGCCTTTGGAAAAGGTATTGGAATTGATAAAAGAATAAAAGTGGAATCTGTTGGTGATTTAAGATTATACGATTTCTTTAGAAGATTAATTTATTTGTGACTAATTCTAGAATGAGTTTCATATTTAAGTCGACAAATCAAAATCTACACTAAATTTGATTTATCAAAATGAAGTTGTCCATTGCATACCTTAACAGCACTTTACTCCTACCCTATTAAATCCATTCAAGGAATTTCTCATCAGACCTGTCAAGTCCAAGATAGAGGATTAGCTCTTGATCGAAGATGGATGCTTATTGACCAAAAAAATAATTTTATTACGCAGCGCACTGAACAGCGCATGGCATTGTTTCGAACGCATTTACATAAAAACCATATTGAATTGGAATTTGAGGGAGAAAAAACTCAAGTTCCTCTCGAGAGACACTCAAACTCTTCTATAGAGGTGCGTATATGGAACGACAGCTGTATGGCTTATTTAGTAGATACACAGCTCGACTCTTGGTTCAGCTCCAAATTGGGTAAATCATGTAGACTTGTATACATGCCTGATAGTACTAAAAGGTTAGTCGAAAAGGTTGAGCATGCCTCAAATCACATCACCGGTTTCTCTGATGCCTATCCCTTTTTAATTATTTCAGAGCAATCTCTAGAAGACCTTAACTCGAAGTTACCAAACGCGATTAGTATGAAACGCTTTAGACCAAATCTAGTCATAAATGCGAGTCAAGCATTTGAAGAAGATTCTTGGAAAACGATAAGAGTCGGCGAGGTGATTTTTGATTTAATCAAACCTTGTAAGCGTTGTGTTCTAACCACAGTGAATCCAGAAACAGGGGAAAAAGGGGACGAACCTTTAAAAACCCTAAGTAGCTACCGTAAGATTAATAATGAAATCTTATTTGGACAAAATGCTGTTCAGCGAAATAATGGTAAAATTCATATTGGAGCCAAAATAGAAATCTTAGCCTAGATTAGCTCATTTTGGAATTCAAAAAGTCAAACAAAAGTGACTGGTCCACAATCAATCTAATGTTTTTAAAGGCTAAAGTTGTATGGCCCTAATAAAAAAAGGAGAAGATTTTCCGTCTAATAAAGGTTCAAAAGTATTGAACCGTAAAACAGGTGCTAATCATTCAAATCTTAAACTGTATTTTGACATTCCATGGCTTCAATCTTTATGGAGTGACAGAAATTTACTTCTTATGACAGGTCTATTACTAGCCTTAGCGAGTCTATACCTCTTTAATCAGCTCGTTGGATAACACTAAGAATACCTAAAAATCTAGAGTCCTTAATGTGCTTATAGGCTTACGCATCATCGGTGTCTCACTTCTAGCAGTGGACGTTGGATTACATATTTAGTTGGTATTCTACTGCAACTGAGGATAGTCTTCAGCGTTGTTGCGTTTGTTGTCTGTTGGAGAGGCGACTGCAAGACCCACCGTATTAATAAGAAATTGCGCTGTCTCTTGATACACCTCTTCCACTGCGTCAGAAGCTAAAGGACTCGCAAGAATATGATTTCCTGCCTCTGGAAAAGTCACTTTATATTTTTTTGACTTAGGTGTAGCTATTTGTCGGTACATCTCAAGCATAGCATCAACACTAACCACCTTATCCTGTTCATTTTCATTTCTATAGTAGTATCCTAAAAACATCGGTTCGTTAACCGTTTTAAAAGTAGTCTCATTCATATGTGCACTTAAAAAAGCTTGAAGCTCAGGCAAGGCCGAAACAGCGTAATGATCGTTCCAAAATGGTTTTCTACGCTGTGGAACATCCGGATAAAACTGATCAGAACCCTGAATTTTTTTTGCAATTTGAGCGCCCCATGGTTTATCTAGAATTTTGGCTGTAGGATTGTAAATTTCAATATTTGGTGAATACAAAACTAATGCCTTTAAGTTTTTAATTTCTGAAGCAAGATACAAGGCAAGTGAACCTCCCGTTGATGTTGAAACGACTATGAGCTCATCACCTAAAAGTTGTCCATATGCAATTGCCTCCTTTGCTGATTTTATAAGTTTGTCTGCAGTTAACTCCTCAAAAGGAACTTGCTTTTCAATTCCATGCGCATACAATCGGGGCAAATATAAATTGGCGCCAAATGTTTCGGCTAGACGGTAATGTACAGGGGCACCTTCTTGTTTTGAGGCAGACCACCCGTGCAGATAGACAATACTGTACTTGGTCTTTAAACCAGCCTGATCAGCCCAAATAATTTCGGATTCATTATGAGGCTTTAAGCCTTTTACTTTTCGTTCTTTTTGGTCGATATAAGTTTCGATATTCTCAATGGATACCCCTAATTGTGGAAGTCGTTTGTCTTCGGTAAGCTTGGGCCGGGGACCTAATGCGTAAACTAATACAACTAAGGTTATTACAGTGATAATAATTTTTGAGATTTTGCCTTGTGCAAACTTTTTCATAACAGTCGATTACTTGTGACTTTAACAAAATTATTTCATATTTTTTTAATAGCTTGAAACACTAAACAAACTAACTGTAAACACATGATTAATTCGAAAATCAAGATTTTTTTAAAAGCACTTGGCCCTGGAATTTTATTTGCCTCAATGGCCATTGGAACTTCTCATTTAGTACTTTCTACAAAGGCGGGAGCGACTTACGGGATATTGATGGCGATACCTATTGCATTGGCCAATATTTTAAAGTATCCCTTCTTTGAATTTGGCGTGCGTTACACACAATCTACAGAAACGTCTTTAATCGAAGGATATTCTAGGAGAGGAAAGACTTATTTATATCTCTACGGACTTATAACTCTGGTGAGCACCTTTACGGTTTTATCTGCACTTTACAGTGTGACTACAGGTTTGTTGGCTAACTTGATGAAATGGAATGAAATACCTTTAGAATACATCTCTGCAGCTTTATTTCTATTCATTACTTCTATTCTTGTCATTGGACGTTATAGATTTTTAGAACAGGCTTTAAAAATAATTATCAGCGTTTTATTTTTTGCCTTACTAGCCACTGCAATAATGGTTATTAACGATGGCAAAGCTCCAGTAATTGATACCTTTGAGGCTCCAAAGTGGTTTGATAAAGTTGGTGTACTCTTTCTAATCAGTTTGGTAGGATGGATGCCAACCGCCGTAGAAGCATCTGGATGGGTGAGTATGTGGAGTTTAGAAAAAATGAAATCCAAACGCTTTAAACCCAACTTTACGCAAGCGATGAGAGAATTTGACACAGGTTACTGGCTGACCGCCATTTTGGCCTTTTTCTTTTTGATCATGGGATATTACACCCTTTACGGCAGCGGTAATCAACTGTCAGAAAGCAGTGTAGCATTTGCAAATGATTTGGTCGAACTATTTACTGTTCAATTGGGGAGCTGGGCTTATGCGCTAATTGCTACAGCTGCGTTTGCAACGATGTTTAGCACTTGCATGACCGCTCATGATGCTGTCGCAAGAGTAAGTAATGCTGTACTTCAAGAACTAAAGTGGATTGTTAAGAAAAAATCATCTACAAAATTACAATTTGCAATAATGGTTGTCGTTCTTGGGATTGTGAATTGGGTCGTGATTAATGTTTTTTCATCTAATATGATGTTCTTGGTTGGACTTGCAACTTCAACATCATTTGTTTTTGCTCCAATTATTGGATATATGAATCTCAAAAACATCCAAGGAGAAGAAATGAACCCAGATCATAGTCCAAGTAAACAAATGATTCTTTTGACCTATACAGGAATGTTTTTCTTGGGGGTATTTGCCTTGTATTATTTGTATTTACAATTTTCCTAGAGGATTTCCTGAAGTAGTATTTACTGTTCTATCGATTTTTTTAACTAAACCTTGCAAAACTTTTCCTGGGCCCAATTCAATAAATTCATTCGCTCCATCGGAAATCATATTTTGAACACTTTGAGTCCAACGCACTGCAGAGGTTAATTGGGCAATCAATTCCGTTTTGATTTGAATTGCATTATCAATACCTGTAGCAATAGTATTTTGGTACACAGGACAAATCGGATTTTTAAAATTAGTATTCTGAATTGACTCTTCTAAGCGTTCTCTTGCAGGTTTCATTAGTGGTGAATGAAATGCTCCACCCACAGGTAATAAAAGTGCTCTTCTAGCTCCTTTTTCTTTGGCTAGTTCGCATGCTGCTTCAACTGCTGACCATTGCCCTGAAATGACTAACTGGCCGGGGCAATTATAATTGGCTGCAACCACAACACCCTGCTCTTCTTGACAAAGTTGCTCTACTACCTGATCTTCTAAACTAAGAATGGCAGCCATAGTTCCTTTTTCTACATCACAAGCTTCTTGCATTGCTTGGGCGCGCTCACTCACTAAACGCAAACCATCTTCAAAACTTAATGCGTTCGCAGCCACTAGGGCTGAAAACTCACCTAAGGAATGACCTGCGACCATGTCTGGCTTGAAATTTTCTCCAAGAAGTTTGGCCATAATAACCGAATGAATAAAAATAGCCGGTTGGGTAACTTTGGTTTGTTTCAACTCTTCTGCAGTTCCTTCAAACATGGTTTTTGAAATTGAAAAACCAAGAATATCATCAGCTGACTTAAATAAGTCTCTAGCAAGAGCATTGTTCTCATAAAGATCTAATCCCATACCTGTAAATTGGGCTCCCTGCCCTGGAAATACATATGCTTTCATTTATTATTTGTATTTAATCGTACCCCTCTTTAAACCAAGAAGAATATGTTTTATAGTTATTAGCGATGCGTTCTATTTCATTTTTTTGAAGATCAGCACTGACCTCCCCAATTTTTTTTGCGGGGATTCCAGCATAAATTGAACCTGCAGTTACTCTAGTACCCTTGGTAAGGACAGCTCCAGCAGCGATAATTGATTTAGTTTCCACTACGCAATCGTCCATTACAACACTCCCCATGCCTATTAGAACCTTATCTTCAACTGTACAGCCGTGTACTATAGCATTATGTCCTATTGATACAAAATCACCAATTTTTGTGGGGGATTTTTCAAACGTGCAATGTATTACAGCATTGTCTTGAACATTAACGGCTCTGCCTAGCTTAATGAAATTTACATCAGCTCTGAGGACCGCATTGAACCATATACTGCAATCCTCTCCCATGCTAAGCCGTCCAATTAAGGAAGCATTCTCTGCAATGAAACAACTTTCTGGGACGACTGGGGTATATCCTCGAACACTTTTTATGAGCATACGTGATTGAAATTAGAGCACAAATATACTTAAAGTCTATTGGGTAACTTAATAAAATGGTGATGCTGAATTGATTGAATTTTCATAATAACGCATCCCATTTCCACTAAGCTTTAGTCCTATGGTAAATTGATGGTAAGTTACCTCTGGAATGAGCATTTCGGATTGATTGAATTGGTTTTTGTAAAAACTATCAAAGGCATTCTGAGCACTAAAAGTATAGGTAAACATAATTTTTTGATTTTGAAACCCAAGCAAAAACGAAAGCGATGAAAAGCTACCTTCGTAAATATTTGAAGGATTTCTATTTACTAGTTCCGGATCGTTCCTAACGTCATTATTGTCAAAGCCAGGTGCGGTTCTGTAGGAAATGGCACCCCAAAGGATACTTGTTTTGACATAGGTGTAGGTTTTAAAATTAAAATCTAGAGTATAGGGTAAAAATTTAGGTTTAAAAGGAGAATTCTCAGGAATAAAACCTGTTTGAAACATTACAGAGGGCTCAATTTTTATCGAGTTAGCGCTTTGAACAAAGCCCATGTGAAGAGCAAATTGAGAAGATGCACTATCAAAATCGTAAAAGCTAGCTCTTTTTGAAGTAATGTTATTTAAAACACTGTGAACAAAATATTTACTGGTGACCAAAGACAAACCGATATCATAAGTCAATAAACTCTGCAAAACTCCTAAGGTTAAATTGTCATCACCAAAAATGCCATACTTTAATCCAATATAATTCATACGAGCTCCAATAGACAGTCTTCGAATACTCCGAATATTATTACCAAAATAAATGGCCCTTGATAGTCCTGTTGAAACCTTTGAAATGGATGGGTAATTTCTAGTGTCATTATAAACCGAAAAACTGATTCCTGTGCGATCCCAAATACGATGATGAGCACTCCATTCGTATATCGTTGGCAATTCGAAGTTTCGTTTTATATTGCTAACACTTGGCAGGGTTAAATAATTATCATTCACCAGCTGATTATCTGTAAATAAGAGATTTCTAACAGAGACATGTGCTTGTCCTCCCACTGCTAATCCAGAAACCCCAGGAAAAACGACATAATTTTTAGTAGTTAAATAATCTTGATTTACTGGAGCATGATATTGCGGATAAGCCTTCAGCGTACAAATGACAAGCACAAAAAATATCCGTTTCATTTGGAGGGTGTTTGTGTTAAAGATATTCAAGTATTTAATTGATTTAGGAACTAGTTCGATAATTGTCAAAAAAATAATTTTAAAGGCTAAATTACAAGTCTATTAGTACCATATTTACACCCCTTGGTGTAAATTTGTATCATGGATTATACAATTAATGTAAAAACTACAGATAAACCACAAATACTGAAATTTGAAAGCAATCATTTTTTGGTTAAAGGTCAGTATGAATACCAGAATATAGATGAAGCCAAGAATTCTCCATTAGCGACAGAACTATTTTACCTGCCATTCGTGAAATCGGTGTTTATAGCTAGCGATTTTATTGCTATTGCTAAATACGACATTGCTGAATGGGATGATGTCAAACATTTACTAGCCCAAAAACTCGTAGACTACTTAAATGACGATTTGGTAATTGTAAATGAAGGTGATTCCCAAAAAACTCAAGCTACTTCAATTTACGTCGAGAGCACTCCGAATCCAGAAGTCATGAAATTTGTGGCCAATAGAAAAATTGTACCTGATGTATTTGAGTTTAGATCGGCTTCTGAAGCTAAGCACTCTCCTCTAGCCTTAATGCTTTTCAATATGCCCTTTGTCAAGCAAGTCTTTTTTGACGAAAACTATATCTCCGTATCCAAAACGAAAGAAATTGAATGGCCTGAAATTCAAGTTGAACTAAGAAATCAAATACAAGATTTTTTAAGCAGTGGACAAGAAGCTGTTGACACCAAGAATCAAATTCCAGGAAGCACAACATCTAACGACCAAACGACTCAACCTAATGTCGCAATAGTTCATCCTTCAGCAGAAACAGACTTGGGTAAAAAAATTATTTCGATACTTGAAGAATACGTTAAACCAGCTGTGGCCAGTGATGGTGGAAATATTCAATTTGAAAAATACGAACCCGAAACTAAAACTGTTTTTGTACTACTACAAGGTGCTTGTGCAGGATGTCCTTCTTCAACTTTCACACTGAAAAACGGCATTGAAACAATGTTAAAAAATATGCTAGGTGATCAAATTCATCAAGTAGTAGCTACAAACGGCTAAAAGATTACATCGATATGAAAAACGAAGTGTCAAAAATATTACAAGATTATCAAAAGCATTTGGAATTTGCCATAGAATACCTTTGGATAATTCTCCCTAATATCTTTTTAGGACTTCTCATAGCCATTGTTGGCTGGTGGGTAATTAAAATTATCAACCATTGGATTGCTAAATTTTTCAACCTAAGGACCTATGACCCCACTTTGGTTCAGTTCGTGCAAGACTTTATAAACTACGCGCTTAAAGTACTTCTTTTTGTTACGGTAATTACTCAACTAGGGGTTAAAACATCTTCTTTAATTGCGATTTTAGGAGCGGCAGGTTTGGCTATTGGATTGGCTCTTCAAGGTTCATTGTCAAACTTTGCTGGTGGAATTTTACTCTTGGTTTTTAAGCCCTTCAAGGTAGGAGATTGGATTTCTGCTCAGGGTACTGAAGGCAGTGTAAAACAAATCACTGTATTCTCAACTAAATTGAACACTTTTGGAAACCAAGAGGTCATTATTCCTAATGGATCTCTTTCAAATGGGTCTATAATCAATTACAGTTCAGAGACAAATCGCAGAGATAATTTTAAAATCGGAATTGGGTATACCTCCGATTTGAAAAAAGCCAAGGAACTCCTCCTTGAACTATGTAATAATCATGAATTAGTACTACAAGAACCTGCCCCAGTATGTGTGGTTGACGAACTAGGTGATTTTTCAGTTAATTTAAGTCTTAGATATTGGACCAAACGCCAAGACTTTTGGTCTGTGCGATTTCACATCATAGAAGCGACAAAACTTACATTTGATGCTAATGGAATAGAGATTCCCTTCCCGCATCAAGTTATGGTTTCCGAAGAAATTAAATCAGATTAGGACTATTTCTTCGAAGGAATTGCTTGAAACTCTTTTCCGTAAAAGGGTTCAAAATACGCCAGGTCTTCAACCTTTTTTTCAGCTAAATACTTGTGGGCAATTTCACCCATATACTTAGCTAATGGATGCTGGTTATGCACAAACTTAAGATGATTTATCGCTCCATAAGCACTGAGCAATTTTTCTACCTTTACAGATGCATCGCCACAGATTACTATAGGTCTATCAACTTTATTGAGTTCATTAAAAAATGATTGGTCTATAATTTGATTGCGGGTTGACCATACCGAATTAAAATTTTTATCGAATAAATTTAAGAAGACCTCATCCCTACGTGCATCAAACATCGGTAACACCATGCTATTTGGATACTTTGAAGACCTTTGACTATAAGCCAAAATCTTCAAACTATCTATAGCCACTAAAGGTATATCTAATGAAAAACAAATACCCTTTGCTGTTGAAACACCAATTCGAAGTCCAGTGTAAGATCCTGGCCCTTTTCCAATAGCCACTGCATCGAGATCAGATACATCTCTATTATTATTCTGCAGCAGATTTTCAATTTCAGTATGTAGCTTTTCACTATGCACATACTTTTCGTCTAAAATATCAATGGCATCAACTAAAGTGTTGTGTTCAAATAAACCAATTGAACAACTTTTAGTTGAAGTATCAAAGCATAAAATAGTCACGTTATTACAACATCTAAGGGTAAAACTATTGCATTTCTGCTAATGGTAATCCAAAATAAAACTCTAAAACCTTCAACCTAAAAATATAATCGTACTTGGTACGAATAACATTAGCTTCGGCGTTATCGAGTCTTGCTTGAGCTTGACTAAAATTAAAAGCGTTCATTAATCCCACATCGAATCGTTCCTTTGCATATTGATAGGCTAGTCTTCGTGCTTCGAGGGTTTTTTGAGCTGCTTCATAGGCTTTAGCGAAACTCTTTACATCGACATAAGCCTGATTTACAGTATTTTCTAAATCTAATTTGACCTGTTCAAATTGAAGTTCAGATCTTTTTACATTTATCTCAGCTCTTTTTACATTATTTGAGGTGGCAAAACCATTGAAGATAGGTATATTTAAAGATAGCCCATAGTTTATACCGTCGTTGGTATACAATTGAGTTATGATATCAGGTCTAACTAATGAAAAATCATCTGTTGGATCTGCAGGATTTTCATTTAAATTAGTTTCTAGTCGAAATTGATCACTTGCAAAAGTATTGTAATTTAAAAAAGCACTTAGAGTTGGATAAAGTTGACCTTTAGCCAATTTATAATCTTGCTGAGCTAAGGCGACATTAAATTTTGAAACTTGAATGTCATTTCTAAATGTCAGTGATTTATTAAAAATTGATTTTGCTGATTGTTCTAGAATAGTTGAAGAAGGAACCTCAAAAGACTCGTCCGCTATATCAAAATTTTCGTAATCTGTTATTTGTAGCAATTGCGCCAAGTTAATTCGAGATATAATAACACTGTTTTCTGCATTTACAACCTGTTGTTCTTGATTTGCCCCAGTAGCTTCGATTTCTAACAAATCTCCTCGAGGAACTACCCCGGAAGCGACAAGTTCTTGAGTTCGCTTCAAATCCTGTTCAGTGATATTGTACTGAGCCTGAGCGACCTTCAGAGACTCTTTACTTGAGATTACCCTAAGGTAAGCATTTGCGACTGCTAGACTAATGTCATCTTTTAAATCAGCTACTCGATACTGAGTCGCTAGAGAATTGAGTTGAGCACGCTGAGCTGTTCTAATTGTTCTCAATCCATTAAATATGGTATATCCAAAAGAAAGGCCTGCACTTCCAGATAAAATAGTACCTATTGTATTGGTTTGCGTCTGAGGATCTAGGATTAAACCATTACTCTCATTTAGTGATATAGATCCGTTCACTCTCGGAAGTAAGCCCCCTAATGCATCTTTTTCAGCCAAAGCCGCATTCTCTAAATCTAATTCAAATTGAGCTATACTAATATTGTTCTCTAGAGCATACATCACACACTCTAGTAAACCCATTTTCTTCATTTGGGCCAATGAATTACTATAAACGCAAAGAGATAATAATACTACAAGTATTTTCTTCATAACTATTAATTTGAGACTGTAATTTCCGTTTCTTCTTCTCCTATTTTAATAGGTTCTGTCTTGTTCCACTCTTTAATTTTGTCATTTTCTTCAACTCCACTTAAGACCTCTATATTAATTCCATCTGAAATTCCAACTTCAATATCTCGTCGCTCAAATTGCTGTTCTCCAGTCTCTACTTCGACAAAAGGTTTTTCTGTGGTTCTATCAAATTGTAGAAGGGCTTCAGGGATGACCAATATGTTTTCTTTTCGTTCTAAAATTAATGAAGCATTGGCACTATAACCAGCACGAACTAAAAACTCATCTCCTACTTCAACATCGCCTTCAATTTTAAATTGAACTGCGCCGGCTTCCTCTATTCCTTTGGGTGCAATAAAACGCAAGCGTGCATCTAATTCTTTATCTTCTACAGCCCCCAAACTAATTTTCAAAGGCATTCCAACTTCTAATTTTCCAACTTCTCCTTCATCTACTTTTCCTTCAAAAACCAT
>NZIQ01000022.1 GCA_002691685.1 Flavobacteriaceae bacterium
ACTTAAATGACGGTAATATTTTTCGTCAAATACCTCTACAAAGTTGTTAATACCCATAGTTAGGCCTATTTTATTCTTTGTATACTTATTGAAGTATTCCACGAGTTTGTAGTATTCCTGAAACTTTGAAATCATTACTGTATGACCTAATGAACACAAAAGTGTAGCGCGATCAATAAAGTCAATTTCATCAATTTCACCTAGGGATTTTAAATTTGAAAGGGTGATTTCAAATATGACCTCTGTGTCTTTGTAATTTACAGTAGCCTCTTGAATGAAAATGTCATAGGATTTTTTAAACATATCCATGTTTACCTTAGTTACAGGTCTGAAACTTCCTCTTAAGGCTAGTATGTTTTTTTTGTAAAATACAGCTGCTGGTAAAACATTAAAACCATCAGGATTGAACATGATCGCTTCTGTCATGTTATTTTTAATAAGTTGTAAACTCATCAAACGGTTATCGACAGCATTAAAGTGGGGACCTTTAAAATTTATTAAATCAATTTCGATCGTATCTCTATCGATATGGTCGTATAGATATTTTAATAATTTTTTGGGTTTGTCGTGCTTGAAAAACGCACCGTAAATAAGATTTACTCCTAGTACTCCAAGGGTTTCTTGCTGCAATCTTGCTTCATTTTGCTTAAAACGAATATGCAAAATGATTTCATCATAGATTTCTTGATTAGGTTCCAACTGAAATTTAATACCTATCCACCCGTGTCCCTTGTAACGTTTTGAAAAGTCAATAGTTGCGACCGTATTAGCATAGGAGAAAAACAAATAATTTGGATTGTTTTTTCGGTCAATTCGCTCAGACATCAAATTCATCTCATGATTAAGCATTTTTCGCAGACGTGATTCTGTTACATATCGATTGTCTTCTTCAGCACCATAAATAGCATCTGAAAATGCCTTGTCATATGCACTCATTGCTTTAGCAATTGTTCCTGAAGAAGCACCTGCTCTAAAAAAGTGCCTGGCAGTTTCTTGTCCAGCACCAATCTCGGCGAAAGTTCCATAAATATCTTCATGTAAATTGATACGTAGGGTTTTCGCATCTACCGAAGGTATGTTTTCAAATGCATTTTCTTTAAATGAAATTTGAGTCATGAATTATTCTTTTTTCAAAGGTAAAACAACCTATGCTGTCTTACCTTCATTTTGTGCTATTTTTACATGCAAATGAACTTGAATCTCACATTTTTAGGTACAGGAACTTCACAAGGAATTCCAGTTATTGGCAGTGAACATCCAGTATGTCTTAGCACAAATACTAAAGACAAAAGACTTAGAAGTTCATTGCTGATTGAGTCAGAAGAAGGAACAGCTCTAGTTATAGATTGTGGTCCTGATTTTCGACAACAAATGCTGCGAAATCCTATAAAACAACTCGACGCAATTTTATTGACGCACGATCACGCTGACCATACCATGGGTATTGATGATATTAGACCATTCGTATTCAAGCAAGGAGGAATTGATTTTTTTAGTTCTAAAGAGACATTAAGTGCGCTCAAAAATCGTTTTGATTATATTTTTAATCCAAACTATCAATATCCGGGTATCCCAAAAATCAATTCTCATCTCATCGGTAAAGACCATATTTTTAATATCAATGAACTAAAAATCACTTCCATTCTCGCAAGCCATGGAAAATCAAATGTTTACGGATTCAAAATAGGTGGTTTAGTTTATTTAACTGATGTAAAATCAATTGAGAAAGATCAATTAGCCTATTTAATTAATTGTGATGTTTTAATCATAAATGCATTGCGGAAAGAAATCCATCATTCGCATTTAACGCTAGATGAGGCCATAAATCTTTCAAAACAAGTCAATGCTAAACAAACATATTTCACGCATATAAGTCATCACTTGGGTTTTCACGATGAAGTAGAAAAAAACTTAGAACCAAATTTTAATTTGGCATATGACCAACTTCAATTTACTTACACTTATTAAAATGAAAAAATCATTATTTCTGTATTTATTTGTATTCACTTTACTTATTTGTCTATTTCAATTAGTTCAAGGCAATAATCAATTCAATGCCTTTTCAGCTGAAATTCAAAAACTCAACAAAAAGTTAGATGAAAGAAATGAATACATCTCAAATTTAGAAACAGTAAATGATCGGTGTACTTACTTTGACTATGAAAGCAATCAAGAAGCACAAAATTATCATCAAGACAAGGACATCTCAGTTTCTTTGGAAAAGTACATATGGGATGATTTACTCTCCTATAATAACGCTGAAAACGGTAACTCCCTTATTCCTTATAAGGGAGATGAGACTAATTTTATGATTAACAAGGTAAAACTCTTAAATCATAAATGGTTAATTGCAGATTTTAGTGATACCAAAAATTGGGGTGAAATCACTCTTCGTTATTTCATCGATGAAGACAATACTGTAGATTATGAGTTAATGGATGCCCTAATCTATTCGAATTGGTAGTACCAATGCATTAGAGCATTTAAATTTTCCTGATTGATGGTATGCCCCATACCTTGAAAGACCTGATATTCATGATCGATATCTAATTCGTCAAGCAAATTGGGAATTTCTGCGCTCCAACTTAATGGAATCACAGAGTCTTCAGCACCATGTGAAGCATAAATTTTTAAATGACTGAATGAATTTTCCTTTGAAATCTCGTTTAATTGTTTATTGAAATAGCCGCTTAAAGCTATTATTTTAAAGTAATTATGAGGATACTTTGTCGCTAAGGCATAGGATAATATGGCCCCTTGACTAAATCCTAAAAGGTCGAGATAATCTACTTGATATTGTTTTTTTAGAGCTTGTAAAAAAACATGAAGTTTTTCAATAATTTCTTTGGCTTGGTTAATATCAGACCACTTGCCTTTGATTTCATCGAAATGTATAGCGTACCAAGCATAAGATTCTGGGGACAACTTATAAGGTGCTTGTACACTTACCACATGACTATTGTGCACAAAAGCATCAGATAATTGAAATAAATCATATTCGTTTGCTCCATAACCATGAAGAATAACTAAGAGTCTATCCGAAGATTTAAGCGCTTTTTTTTCGAGATAATTAAAGGACATGATTGTAGCGTTTATTTAATAAAAGTGAACCATTTTTGAAAATAATCACCCAATAGAGGTAATTTACTTTTTTGTTTTTTTCGAACGGAAACAATACCAAAAATCAAAGCACCAAGGTAAATGACGTATAAAATATAAAAGGGAATAAGAAAGGTGTAAAAATTCAACAAATAGGAAGAAGCATGATAAAATAGGTGAACTCCGAAAGCCTGCTTTAAATGAAAACTAGATAAAGGGTTTGGATTATCCGAATGTCGACTCCAGCTGATTAAAAAACCAATAATTGTGATATAAGAAATTAGGGCATTAGTTTTTCCCAATTTAGAATTCATGATTAATTTAACTATTTAAAAAAGCTTTCCCATTATTCAAAATACCTAAAGGCAGGTATTCAAAAGATTCATTTTTCCAAATAGAAGTACTATCTGCGAACCTTGGAAGACTTTGCTTTTGTTTACAAAACAAACTTAAACTTGCAGGCGAATTAAGGGTAATTTCAGGTCTTTTTAAACTAAAAATTTCGTAGGCATTTGTGAATAACTCAACCGCTTTCTCCATATTAACCGTTTTTGTTAGAGCACCAAAAGATAAGCCTAGACTTTCAGCACCGAACTCAGCTTGGTCAAATACAGTTTCTTTCATATCAGTGTGCAGCGCGAAGTGATCCGAGTGAACGAAATCAATCATGCCCTCATTAATTTGAGAAATTAACTTTTTATTGTTATTTTTTGTTCTCAATGGTGGTAGCGTTTTGAACAGGGTGTCAAAATGGTTAATATCTGAGTCATTGAAAAAGAGGTGATGAGGAGTTACACTGCAACTAACCTTTAAACCTTCTTCTTTTGCCTTTGAAACATAATCAACTGCCTTTGCCGAACTAAGACAAGCAAAATGCATCTTTCCTTTGGTATAGCGAAGTATTTCTAAATCTCTTAATACTCGTACTTCCTCACTTAAATAAGAAATACCTTTAAGTCCCAACCTGGTAGATTGTTTTCCCTCGTGCATTAGTCCATTATTCATTAAATTTTCGTCAAGAGGATAGTTGACGACCAAGCCTCCAAAATTTTGTGTGTATTGCAGTGCTAATTTTAATAATTGAGGATTGTTTAATCCTCTTTTGTAATCCGTAAAGGAAATTGCTCCATTTTGGTTTAAATCAAACATCTCACTGAGCTGTTCTCCTTTAAGGTTTTTGCTAACAGTTCCATTGACATGTATATTGATTTTGACATTATTTCGGTTGAAATAATCCAGAATACTTCCATGATCAATGACAGGTTTAGTGTTAGGAAGAACACCTATAGTACAAAAACCACCTTGAATGGCCTCTGCAATACCATTTTCGAGTCCTTGACGCTGCTCAAATCCTGGCTCACCAAAGTCAACCAAGGGATCAATCCAACCCGGGGAAACCAATAGATTTTCATGTTTTATTACTTCAACATCCTTGTTCGCAGCTATAATTTCATCCTTTATTGAAGAAATAAAACCGTTTTCAATTAAAATATCTTTGTTTTGGAGGTGGAACTCTGAAGTGGAGTCGATAATTTTCGCAGAACGCAGTAAATAACTCACTAAAAATGACTTTTACATTACGAAATTACAAAACTAATACGAATAATCATCACCTATTTTAAGTAGGGGAGTAAAATAGACTCCATTTTTACATAACCTTCTGAAGTCGGATGAACCCCATCATAGGCATAATTTTCATCTAATCCCATTCTTTCATTAGTCATCTCAGCAAAAACATCAACGTATTTGGCTTTGTGTTTTTTTGCCAAATTTTGAAGCATTGTATTCAGTTTAGGGATTTGAATATTCGGCTTTAAATGAGTGCGCCAGGGATAAATTTCAGCGGGAAGAACACTTATAATAAAAACCTCAATTCCATTAGAATTTGCAAGTTCGACCATGCTCTCGACATAACCCGATATGGTGGATAAACTAACTTTACCATTATTTTCAGCAATATCATTAGTGCCTGCAAGTATTACCACTCTTTTTGGATTTAAATCAATCACATCAGTTCTAAATCGCAATAACATTTGGTCTGTTGTTTGGCCGCTAATACCTCTTCCTAAAAAGTTGTTTTCTGAAAAAAACTCTGGTCTTTGTTGTACCCAACCTTCTGTGATTGAGTTTCCCATAAAAACTGCCTCTACACCTTTGGAATATCTTGACTTATCAATTTCATTTAGAGAGTCATATCGCTGTAAAAATGGATAATCTTGAGCCATAATTGACGTACTTAACCCAACGATTAATACAAACAAGCACCTAGTCATACTTTGCACTTTGACCGTTCGATAAACTGTTTCTTATAAAATCACGTATATCATCATTGGCATTTTTTAAATCTTCTCGTCTCAAATACATCATATGTCCAGATCTATATCCCTTAAAGGTAAATCGGTCTTTCATTCTTCCACTAGGATCTACTTGCCACATGGTATATTTTGCATTAAAATAGGTAGTTGCTCCATCGTAATAGCCCGATTGTACTAAAACCTTTAGATACGGATTTTGAGCCATGGCTTGTCTAAGATCATCCCTAGTATTATCGTTGTCATTATTCCAAGGGCGAACAGGGCCAAACATATTGTATTTCACATCTGTCTTAAAGTTCAATTCTTCTTGTAAATAGTAATTAATAGCAGGGGTGAAGCTGTGTAACCATGAAGTGATTTCTGAATTGTAATCAGGTCTAGATCCGAACAATTGTTTGTCAATTCCTTTATATCTAGAATCTAAACGTCCTATGGTATACCCACCAACCTCTTTCATTGCGTTTTTCCAAAAGAATGATGTTGGCACATCTAAATTGTGATCTAATATGTCTTTTCGTTCTAAAGACGAATATGCAGCCATTTGGGATGCAATACTTTGACGCTCATTTTCAGTAATAAAACCTCCTTTGGCTATTGCCGGTATAAGCTTATTTATGGTGAAATCTTCAACTTTAGGAAGAAAATCTTCTAATTCTTTACCCTGGAATTCATCGCTTAATAGCTGATGGTGCCAAGCAGATGCAGCGTAATAGGGTAAATTTAAAGCTGACGAAACAGGACCACCTACTCGAATCACTTTGTAATCAGCTGGGCTGACCATAATTACACCATTTAGATACATCCATTGTCTATTTTGAAGGGCTAGAGATAAACCCATAACTCGAGTTCCACCATAACTTTCTCCAATAATATACTTAGGACTTCGCCATCTATTGTGTCTTGTGACGAAAGTATTGATCCAATCTGACAAGTAAGCAATATCTTCATTAATTCCGAAAAATCTAGAACGATCTACTTCTTCACCATTCTCAGGTATAGTTCTTGAATATCCCGTATTGACAGGATTTACATATACGATATCTGTCACATCCAAAACAGAATATGGATTCGCTTTAACGCCATAGGGTTGAACCGGATATCCTTCATCATCTATTTTTAATATTCTAGGACCCGTGTAGGCCAAATGCATCCACACAGAACCTGACCCTGGACCACCATTAAAACTAATGAGAAGGGGTCTATCTTCATTATTTTTGACATCGTTTTTTGTGTAGTAGGTGTAATGCACAGAGGCGATGGGTTTTCCAGCCTCATCCCAGACTGGTTGAGTGCCTGTTTCTGCAGTATATTTAATCAATTTTCCATTGATAGTTACCTGATGTTGTGTTGTTACTGTTGTATCTGCAGGTAAACTTCTTCCCTGTCCATAACTAATGAAGCACATTATAAGCGAAAAGAAAAACAAAGGTGTTCTCATGATAGAAACGTTAGTTCGTCTAAAGTACAAAAGATTGTATAAAATTAGAATTGTTCAAAAACGCCAAGACCAAAAAGTGCAAAGTCGAATTTAACAGGGTCTTTAGGGTCGAGATTCCTTAGTGCTTTGTCTAACTCCATCACAGCGAGATGATCATTCTGTTTGCGGTTTAAAAGCTTCAATTTTCTAGCAACTCGACCTGAATGTACATCAAGTGGTATAGATAAAAGCGATTTGTCGATTCGTTTCCAAATTCCAAAGTCTACGCCCTTATCATTAGGTCTAACCATCCAACGCAAAAATAAATTGATTCGCTTTGCAGCACTTTTGTTTAGGGGATCCGCAATATGTTTAAAGGTTCGTTGCAAAGGTGCTTTTGAAAAAAAGGTTGACTTGAATCTACTTATCGAAAACTGTAAATGTTTCTCTTTTTTCTCATTAAGAAAATAAAACTCAAGAGAATTTTGTTCTTCATAAAGAGCTTTCAAATTTTGAACGAAACAAATAAGATCTTGACCGTTAAACGTTCTATGGACAAAAGAATTAAGCTTATTGATTTCAGTATCCTTTGCGTTCATTATAAAATCGTATGGTGCATTGTCAAAAAAATCAATTAAACGCTCTCCTGATTTAATAATTGAATTTCTATTTCCCCAAGCTATAGTTGCCATTAAGAAGGCCATTATTTCTATATCTTTTTGATCATTAAATTGGTGTGGTATCAGTATTGGATCAGTTTCTATAAATGCTAAAGATTCATATTGCTGCGATTTAAAATTTAAAAAAGACAGCAGTTCTTCATTATTGAAACTGACCATCTCGCATACTCAATTTTCTGTCAACCATCTCAGCTAAATCATCATTGTGAGTTACAATTACAAAGGTTTGTTCGTATTTATCACGTAATTTTAAAAACAAGCTATGTAGAAATTGAGCATTTTCAGAATCCAAATTACCACTTGGCTCGTCAGCTAAAATTATTGAAGGATCATTAATTAGAGCTCTAGCTACAGCCACTCTCTGTTGTTCCCCTCCAGAAAGTTGATTTGGATGATGATTAAAACGATGACTAAGACCCAATTCAGAAAGAATAGTCTTCGCTTTTTCCATGGCATCTGTTTTAGAAATACCTGAAATAAAGCGAGGTAACATCACATTTTCAAGGGCAGTAAGTTCAGGAAGTAATTGGTGAAATTGAAAGACAAATCCGATTTCTTTATTTCTAAATGCAGCTAATGCAGAATCCTTCAACTCGTGTACTGCTATATCATTAATAAGTATTTCCGTCGCTATCTGATCATCGGGCTGGTCTAATGTTCCAAGAATTTGCAATAATGTTGTTTTACCTGCACCAGATGGACCTACAATAGCAACAATCTCACCCTTTTTTACTTCTAAAGAAATTCCTTTTAAGACTCTGTTAGAAGAATATGTTTTAAATAAATTTGAAACTTTAATCATAAACGCTAATTTAAAGAAACTCTATGGACAAGATGTCAACTACCAATATCATATTTTTTGCAAGCGGATGCTTTTGGTGCACTGAGGCTGTATTTAAAAGAGTAAAAGGTGTAATAGCTATTACTCCGGGTTATATCGATGGTACAATTAAAAATCCCGCATATAGAGAAGTTTGCTCGGGAAGAACAGGACATGCAGAATGTGTTAGGATAGAATATGACTCGACAATCGTTAATTTAAATGTGTTATTAGCAGTTAATTTTAGTACTCACGATCCGACAACCCTAAATCGTCAAGGCTATGATGTGGGTACACAATACAGAAGCTGTATTTATTTTTCCACAGAACAACAAGAACAAATAATTCAAGAATATGTAGCGTACTTAGAAAATGAAAAGGTTTTCGATAATTCAATAGTAACTAAAATCAAACCTGCAGAAACTTTTTATTCGGCAGAAACAGAACACCATGATTACTATGATCAAAATTTAGAGCAACGTTATTGCGAAGTAGTAATAGCTCCAAAAATTGCTAAATTAAGGGCTTCTTTTGTAGATTATTTAAAATAAAACCTTGGCTAAGAAACCACAAAACAAATTTCTGTTGTGAATACAATAAAAGATAAATTTAAATTTTTCAGAAAGTTTATTTTCGAAACTTCTGTCATCATTATAGGTATTTCAATCTCTTTTTGGCTTAACAACACTCAGGCCAAAGCAGAAAACTTAAGAAAAGAAAAACAACTATTAAAGGCTGTACAACTCAACATCAACGAAATTGAATTTTATGTTCTAGATCGAGAAAAAAAGCTTACCGCAGAGAATGAGCTCATGGATTATTTGTCTACCAATTGGACTGCTATTAATTATGACTCTGTTACAAACGTTCTTCTTAAAGGAGGAAACACTAAATCATTTCACAATTTGTTTTTAGATTATAGAGAGTTTCATCCTCCAATTTCAGAAATCACCTCAATCATCGAAGATGGTTCCTTAGCACTGATATCTAACAATGAAATTAAATTGAAAATCATTTCTCTTTTGGATAACCACCTTGAATTTTTAAATCAAAACGTGAGCAGTGAAATCGCCTTGCAGCAAGAATTTAGAATTGCATTACTACAAAGTGATAATCAAGAAATTAAAACCATATTAAAAACGAGTCAAGGTGAATTGAGAGAACGTTTTTACATAGAAGACGATTTTACAGAAAAAACACGTGCAGAACTTGTAGCAATAAATAAATTAAATTCTGGAGAAAACTACTTAAGTCTTAAAATAAGACAGCGCTTTTTTGTGATGCATTATCTAGAGGTATTTAAAACCAAATTAAAAGAGCTAAAAGATGAAGTTGATGTAGAACTTAGTCTAAGAACAGAAAATACTTAAAAATCAATGTTCAAAAAAAATCCGTTTAGTTATTTAATATTAAGTATTCTATTTGACGCCATTGGTATGCTATCTTATCTCATTCCTTTTTTTGGAGAATTTTCAGATTTCATATGGGCACCTGTTTCTGGATGGATAATGTCTAAAATGTATTCCTCCAAACAAGGAAAAATGGCTGCTGTAAGTCAAACAATTGAAGAGTTGATACCGGGATTAGATGTAATACCCACATTTACTTTAATGTGGATATACACATTTGTTCTTAAAAAAGACGATTAGCCTTGTATGATGAAATTAACAGTTGCATCAAAAACTATAAACCCTTCCGCAGAATTAAGGTTTAAGTTTGGTTTTATAGGGTCGTACACCAAAACAACTCGCATATCTACAAATCCAGTAATGGCAGTGCTTATTTCCCATTCTAAACCCAAAGTGTTTTGATTATCATCGGTATCGATGGCCTCTAAATTACTCACGAATGAACCATTCTCGTTTTCTAAAATCAAAAAAACCTGATAATCTTTTGATTGAGATAGAATTGTTTCATTTCCTTCAATTCGTTCTTCTTCGTCAAGTATGAAGTCATAAGCAAAATTTAGTCGAATAGTGTAATCCGAATTATTTTTTAACTGCACCGTATTTGTTATCGGATTTAAAGGACCTTCTAAATCTGGATCTACATAAGACAAAAAAGACTCTCCATTATCTTCTCTGGCTATGAAAGTCAATTCTGCTATGTTGTACTTTTCAGGTTCTTCGTATCCCAAATCGTCCAAATCACTACATCCAACAAGACAGAAACAACAAACACCTAGAAAACCTATTCTCATTTTCAATATTTATAGATTAAAGAAAATTGAACATTGCGCCCTGGTTCATCGGCGAAATAACGAAGTTGATTCAAGTAATTTCTATAAGTTTCATTTAAAACGTTCAATACAGAAAGCTTTAGTTTAACACTTCTGTTTTGTTTTAAATATAAGCTATAATCTATTGAAGTATTGTAATTCACAAACGAGGGAGGAGCATCATTAAGTTTTAACTCTACTACTTCATTAGGTCTAATTTCTACAAATAAGTTAGGCGGAGTATTTTTTTGTTCAAAAACAATTTGTTGTTCAATATTGAATTGTAGATTATTTTTTTCTCCTATCGCAAAGCGTAGATTATTGTTAATTTCAGCTGAGGGAATATTGATTTGCGGTTCATCTAATTCGAGGTTTGTAGCTTTAATTGAACTGAATTTTGAAAGAAATGTCCAATTTAACCCTAATGGTTTGATGATTTCTGACGAAAAACCTAGAAATCTTGAGTCAGCCTGTTCATAGGCCCATACGGGAAAGGCACCTCGCAGGGTGTATTCAGTATCAGAGGGGTAGAGGTAAATAAAATCTTTTATTGTATTGTAATACGAATTCAACCGAAGAGAAAAATGAGCATTATTATAAGATAAACCTAAGTCAAATTTTAGTGCTTTTTCACTTTTAAAACCTAGCTGACCTAATTCGATACGAGCAGCCGTATGATGTAGACCGTCTGAAAACAATTCAGCTGCATTAGGAGCCCTTTGAAGCGCACTTATTTGTAAGTCTGCTGCTAGGGTATTACTTGGTTCAAAAGTCAACCCCAAATTATAAGCTTGATTGAGATAATCCCAATTTGACTTGGTCAATACTTGCGTACCCAAATCTTCAGCTACGATATCAGGGTACTTTTGGTCATAGCCCAATTGTTCAAACCTTGATTTTCTATAAAACTTTTGAACATTGTAATCGGTATAGTCAATGCGGAGACCAGAACTTAAGATAAAATAATCGCTCAAGTTTTTGTTTAAAATTAAATAGTAACCTAATTGCACTTTTTGATAATCGGGAATAAATCGTCTTACGCCGGTTTCAGGATTAGGCTCATTTTCCTGATACTGTAAATTAATTCCAGTTTTGAAAAGACCATTATCTAACGCATTTTGATAATTTACTCTTATATCATGAGTGTTGAGAATCATGTCCATTGCAGGAATCTCATTTCTTGGTCCTCTTCTTATATCGAATTCTTTTCTACGATTGTATTGCAAGCTGTAGGCTATATCAATCTTAGATTTTTTATTTAAAT
>NZIQ01000023.1 GCA_002691685.1 Flavobacteriaceae bacterium
CAAAACACTGGTAACTCCTGAGGCTAAACTCGGTTTAGAAGTTTCTAAAAATACCCAGTTAACTCTAGTGGAGTCAATTTGATTTAACTTAAACTCTTCTAAATCTAAAGAACTCTCATCTGTTATTTCTGTGACCTTTGCCCCTGGGAACGCTAACTGCAAATCTCGTTTAGCTTGCCCATCTTCACTAATATCTGTTATAATTAAAACAGACTCTTCTTCTTTTACTCTCAAAAGTTGAGCAATCATTTCTTTCCTTATTTCTGAGGGATCAGTAATAGAAAATAATACGTTATCGCTATTGGCATCTTTTATGGGCGCAGATAATGGGAATACAAAAGGAATTGATGCCAAGGAGGTACTTCTTGAAATTTCTTCAATTATACCAGAGCGCAAAGGGCCAATGACTGCATCAAATTTACTTAGTTCAGTAAGTTGAAGATATGCTCCCACTCTGCCTTTGTCCAACTCAGTATCAAAAGTCTCATGATTGACAAAAACACCATAAGAACGAAGAGAATCAATCGCCATAAGGGCACCTGAATAGAAACTAAGTGAGGTCTTCATATCCGTCCTTTTCTCAATTTCTTTTTGAGCCATTTGAGCATCCAGTGAATCAACACGATCTAAACGAAAAGGAAGCATAAAAAGTAAATCGTGAGAAGATCCAACTTGAATACTGTCTAATAAACTGAATTCAGGGCTTATCAACCCTTGACGTGCCGTGCGACTAAACCCTAAAGGTTTGGGTATTTTTAAGATCATTCCTGAAGAAAGTCCCTCTTTAATTTTTGGATTAAGTCGATATAAAGAAATCATATCAATATCGAGGCTCTTCACAATACCATAAATGGTTTCTTTGGGTTGAACCTCGTAAAACAAGAAACTATCGTCATATACGAAAACGGTCTCTTCCTCTTCTTCTATTGTGGATTCAGTATACTCCTGTTGATTTGCGTACTCGAACTCTTTAATCTCTAGGGAGTTAGAAGGTACACTCAAGACATCTCCAACACTTAAAGAAGAAGAGTTTTCAGGCAATTGAGGATTGAGACGTGCCAAGCTATCCAAACTAATTTGATAACCGTAAGCAATACTCCATCTAGTGTCTCCTTGTTTAACTTGATAGGTGTCGTAACTGACTTGAATCTCAGATTGCGATGCACTTTTTTCTTTGAATACAGGGATTTTTAAAAGTTGTTTCCTCTTCAACTTTTTTCGAGCCGCACGCGGATTATACTTCAAGATATCCTCTTTCTTCACTGAGAATTTTAAAGCAATAGCGTCAATATTTTCTTTTTTCTTGACCTTGTAATTAATGAATCCACTTGGAATACTTACTACTGGAGAAACGCTTTCTTTTTCTTCGAATACAGGAATCCTTAAGATCATATTGACATCCAATACCTCGGAATTTAAAAAGTCGTTAAAAAGAATCAATTCAGTGGTCTCAATGTCATATTTTTTAGAAATCCCATATATGGTCTCGGACTGTAGCACCCTGTGCATTTTAAAGCGTGCAGGTTTTTTGTTTTCAACAACCTGAGCACTTAACAATTGAAAGGAGCATAAAACACCTATAACTAACTCGTATATTCTTTTTTTCATTCCCACTCTATTGTTGCTGGAGGTTTTGAACTGATATCATAAACCACACGATTTACACCCTTCACTTTGTTGATAATCTCATTGGAAATACTCTGCAAGAATTCATGCGGAAAATTAACCCAATCAGCAGTCATACCATCAGTGCTTTCCACTGCTCTCAAAGCAACGCAATTTTCATAAGTACGTTCATCACCCATTACTCCCACACTTTGAACAGGTAAGAGCATGGCACCTGCTTGCCACACTTTATCATAGAGTTCCCACTTTTTCAATCCATCGATGAAAATGGCATCTACTTCTTGTAACATTCTGACTTTATCTGGAGTGATATCTCCTAAAATACGTATACCTAAACCAGGCCCTGGAAAAGGATGCCTTCCTAATATTGAAGGTGCTATACCCAGTGTGGCTCCTATACGTCTCACTTCATCTTTAAACAATTTCCGTAAGGGTTCTACGACTTTAAGTTTCATATAATCAGGTAATCCTCCCACATTGTGATGACTTTTTATGGTTGCCGAGGGTCCCCCAGTTGCTGATACCGATTCAATGACATCAGGATAAATAGTTCCTTGTGCCAGCCATTTGGCATCTGAAATCAGTTTCGACTCGCTATCAAAAACATCAACAAAAACCCTGCCGATTGTTTTTCTTTTTTGTTCAGGTTCGCTTATTCCCTTTAATTCAGATAAAAAACGTTCTCCTGCATCCACTCCTTTAACATTCAAGCCAAAACCTTTGTACTGCTCAAGAACTTGTTCAAATTCATTCTTACGCAGGAGTCCATTGTTTACGAATATACAGTGTAATCTATCACCTATCGCTTTATGTAAAAGCACTGCAGCCACAGTAGAATCTACACCTCCGGATAATCCTAAAATTACACTATCGTCTTTAATTTGTGCCTTAAGAGCTTCAACAGTCTCTTCAACAAAAGCATTTGGTGTCCAATCTTGATCAAAATGTGCAATATGCACTAAGAAATTTTCCAAAACTTTGATACCATCTTTACTGTGATAAACCTCAGGATGAAATTGGATTCCAAAAGTTTCTTCATTATCAAAGACAAATGCTGCGTTTTCTACATCGGCCGTACTTGCAATCTTCTGACAACCTTCGGGTAGATTACTAATAGTATCGGAATGACTCATCCAGACTTGCGAATTGAGTTCTACCCCTCTCATTAAGGGGGAATCTAGTTCAATTTGAGTAAGATTAGCTCTTCCGTATTCTCTAATTTTTGAAGGTTTTACTTCCCCTCCTGCTTCACTAGCCAAGTATTGAGCTCCGTAACAAATACCCAATAAAGGTAAGTTTTGACGATAATTTATCAATTCAATTTTTGGAGGGTTTTCGCCACGAACAGAGTGCGGAGATCCTGATAAAATAACTGCATTATAAGGGTCTAAAGATTTAGGAGCCTTGTTATACGGTATGATTTCAGAATAAATATTTAACTCTCTAACTCTTCTAGCGATAAGCTGAGTATACTGCGAGCCGAAATCTAAAATGAGAACTTTTTGGTGCATGCACAAAAATAGCAACTTTGTATAGGAGTTTATTTCAAAAAATTGAATAATTCATAAAATAATAGCGGACACAAAGGTTTAATTTTTTCAAAATAGTCCTCCTAAAATAAAAGGTAATAGAAAGCTTAGGGCATGTGAGCAAAAAAAAACAAGTTACAATGTCTTACAAACCGATAAAAAGCACTGAAGAGTCCGTCTGTTTTTGAAATTCATCATAAACGACCTCAATAAATCGAGATCCGTATTCACTGTAAAAGGTGCTAAAATTTTCAACGCGCTCTTGAGGTTTAGCAAGAGGATAAAAGAACTCGTACAAGAATGATATTCTTTGGATTTCATCTTTCAAAACCCTTTTTTGAGCCAAGAATAATCTTTTCTCAAGTTTTTCTGCACCGTTCATCTGCTTTTGATGTTGAGCCTTAACGGCTCCACCAAAGCTTTGATCTGTAGCTTTTGAGATCTCCTGCAATATGGCAAACTGCTCATTTAACATCGTTTTAAACTCGGTTAATTCCAGTGGTATATTGGAAACTTTTCGAACCCATCTATTGATCAGCTCGTTTTTAGAATTATTCAAATCGCTATCAACAATCTTTAATTTTTTCAATTTTCGATACATTTTTTCATCAGCAATGTAAACAGAATGCCTCAATTTCAGCATTGGAAAAACCACTTGAAAATGATCAAAAACTGACTTTAATTGAAGCCAATAACTCAATTCACCTGCGCCGCCAACATACATTAAATTAGGTAGGATGTATTCTTGATACAATGGCCTTAAAATCACATTTGGTGAAAAGCACTCTGGACATGTTTCTACTTCACTCAAAATTTCCTCTTGAGAAAAATTGGTCTTGGAATTTACCAATTGATACGAATCATGATCGCTAACAATTCTCTGACGTTCTTGTTCGCTTAAATGAAAAAGATTGATTGGTCTTGGAAACACCTGTGCTTTATACCCTTTTTCACCCAATTTTTCACTGCAATCTTTAACAAGAGACTGCGTAGGGTTTGAGGTCAGTTCTTCTTTAAATAGAGGAATCATTAATTTTTTAAGTGCCTTTTTATCTGCATCTAACACAACCAATCCATAGCGCTCAAAGAGTTGATGCACAATATATTGAGTAGCCTGTGAAAGATCATCAAACTTTAAATAGGCAGAATCAAAAAGTGATTTGAGTTCAAGGTCATTTTTAGAACGTCCTAAATGTGACTTGAACACTTCGAAAACCTCATTTAGTCCGTGTAGATTAAATTGACCAACCGCCCCTTGTTGTTTACTGTTCCAATAAAACTTTTTACCCTTAAACTGAAAGTTGTTGATTTCTTTAAAATCGTGGTCTTCTGATGCCATCCAATAAACAGGTATAAAATTGAAGTCGGGATACTCAGACCTAAATTTTTCGCATAAAACAATAGTGTGAAGAATTTTATACATGAAAAAAACCGGACCGGTAAAAAGATTGAGTTGGTGACCTGTAGTAACAGTATAACTGTTTTTTTCTTTTAACAACTCCAAATTTTCCAGGACTAAGGATCCCTCTAAATCAATGTTCAAAGCATCATAAGATTTTTTTATTTCATCACATAAAACCAATCTAAAATCATGATTATAAGTACTTGATTTCTCGTCGATTTGCGCTCTGACATTTTTTATATCTGCAATTCGATTGTACCAAGAATTAGATAATTTTCCAGACAGGTAATCCTTAATCAAAGGACTGACGTTAAAACTTTCATTTGCGCTAAAAGCATACCTAGTCATATCTAAAATCTTAGAGAATTCAAAGATAAGCCATATCTTTCGTAGTAATCTAAGACGTATACTTTAATGAAGAACAATAAATTTTCAAGCACACTAATCTTAATGCTATTTACCAATATCATTTTTGCTCAACAAGTAATGAGTCCAGATGAATTTTTAGGATATGAACTCGGAAATCAATTTAGCAGATATCATCAGGTTGTAGACTACTACGATTATCTGGCAGAAAACGATAAAGAACGAGTAAAGATTGTGGAGTATGGCACCACAAATGAAGGACGTAAATTGAGAGTAGTAATCTTGAGTTCGGCTGAAAATATGGCAAATCTTGAAGCCATTCGAGAAAATCATTTAAAAGGTCTACAAAGCCATGAAAAAGGTAATACTGCCATAGTATGGATGAGCTACAATGTACACGGAAATGAGAGTGTCGGCACAGAAGCATCCATGAAAACAACACATCATCTTCTAACACAAAGAAGTGATTTTTTAGAAAACACCATCCTTATTATTGATCCTTGCTTGAATCCTGACGGTCAGGATCGCTATGTGAATTTGTACAAACAGCGAAAACATAAATTATTACAGCCCGATGGCAATAGTGCCGAGCATTACGAAGGATGGCAAAGTGGAAGAACCAATCACTATGTCTTTGATTTAAATAGAGATTGGGCTTGGATGACGCAAAAAGAGTCTCAACAACGAATTATTACCTATCAACAGTGGATGCCACATATTCACGTCGATTTTCATGAACAAGGAGTTAACAGCCCTTATTATTTTGCCCCGGCTGTTGAACCCTATCACGAAATAATTACAGAATTTCAAAGAAGTTTTCAAGACAAATTAGGTCGAAATCACGCCAAGTATTTTGATGAAAATGGGTGGCTCTTTTTTACGGACGAAAGGTTTGATTTGCTATATCCAAGTTATGGAGACACCTACCCGACCTTTAACGGAGCCATTGGATTGACCTATGAACAAGGTGGAAGTGGTAGAGCCGGTTTAGGAATTTACAATGCAAATGGCGAATTATTAACCCTTAAAGATCGTATAGCACATCACTTTACAACAGGTGTCTCAACAGTTGAGGTGGCTGCTGAAAATGCAGAACAACTCATCACTGAATTCAACGCCTATTACAAGGATAATCAAAATGCTAATACTTCTTATATCATACACGGCAATAGCGCTAGACTTGATGCTCTTCAAACGCTACTTGAAAAACACGGTATAGAAACTCAAAAAGCCGCCAATCAAAAGATTAAGGGGTTTGATTACCTCAGTAGTTCAGAAAAAACTTTAAATATCAATGCTGAAGCAATAGTGGTATCTACCAAACAAACCAAAGGAAAACTAGCTAGGGTGCTTCTTGAACCTAAGGCTTACTTATCGGATTCACTGACCTATGACATTACAGCCTGGTCATTGCCTTATGCCTATGGCCTTAATGCCTTAGAATCAGAGCAACGAATTGCAACATCTTCTGCACCTACTGCGAAAGAAACAAAGACAGCACTCCAAAAAAGTTATGCTTACATCATCAAGTGGAATTCATTTGAGAGTGCAAGAGCAACAGCTGCCCTAATGCAAAAAGGAGTTAAACTTCGCAATGCCAATAGATACTTTGGTTTCAATGACGCCAATTACGACCCTGGAACAATGATTGTTCTGCAAAGAGATAACAAAGAAATTAATAATTTAAATGCACTGATGAATACCCTTCAGCGTGATTATAATGTTGAAATTTCATCCACTAATACAGGATACGCGGATAGAGGTAAAGATTTTGGATCATCTTATTTCCAAATGAAAAAACAGCCCCAAATCGCAATACTGCGAGGAGAGGGTATTTCCAGCTACAGTTTTGGAGAATGGTGGTACTTTTTTGAACAAGATCTCAATATGCCATTTACAGCAGTAGACACTGATTACCTAAGTCGTATTTCTTTAGATGGTTATGACATTTTAATCATACCAAATGGTCGAATTTCGAGCTTATCTGACCGACAAAGTGAGCAGATAAAAACTTGGACTCAGGCTGGTGGAAAATTAATCTTGCAGGGATCTTCACTTTCTTTAGCCAAGAAATTGGGCTTATCCTTAGAAAAGAAGAAAATGGATTACGATATCGATAAGCGTTTGCCCAACGATATGAGAGAGCGTGAAATGATGAAATATCAAGTGACTGGAGCCATATTTAAGGCTGAAGTGGATCAAACTCATCCTCTCGGATACGGTTTAGATTCTCATTATTTTTCACTCAAACTCAATGCTGACAATTATGAATTACTCTCTTCAAACAATGCCATTGCCATTGGAAAAAATCACAGAGCTATTTCTGGATTTGCCGGAGAAAAAGTTCAAGAAAATACAGCGAATACCCTACTCTTTGGTTCTGAAAATTTAGGAAGAGGTCAAGTCGTTTATCTAGTCGACAACCCAATCTTTAGAGGTTTTTGGTACCATGGAAAACTCATTGCAGCAAATGCCTTATTTCAAAATTAAGATGGAAAAAAATCGTTCTTTACCCCTATTTCTTTTTCTAATCAGCAGCAGCCTTACGCTTATCGCTCAAAACAATTGGGGGCCTACTCGTTTTCAAAAAGAAGTGGATGCGATTATTGCTAAATACGAAAACACAGAGATGTCTGATCAAGCCCCTATTGTTTTTACAGGATCATCAAGCATTCGATTTTGGCGCAATGTAAGTGAGCTCAATACCTCCGAAACTATTTTAAATACAGGATTTGGAGGATCAACAGCCCTTGATTTAATTTATTATATAGAACCTCTGGTGTTAAAATACAATCCAAAGCAAGTTTTTGTTTACGAAGGGGATAACGATTTAGCCATCGGACGTTCAGTGGCTAAATCCAAGCGACACCTCAAAAAGGTATTCAGATTAATCCGAAAGCACAACAAAAACACGAAAATTGTATTTATTGCAGCCAAACCAAGTATTGCTAGGTGGAATCTACGTTCTAAGTTTTTAAAGCTCAATGGTAAAATCGAAAAAATGGCTCGATCAAGAGTGAATTTGAGCTTTGCAGATGTAGACACTCCTATGCTTATCGAAGGCGAGATAAATAAAACCATTTTTATTGATGATGGACTTCATATGAATGCTAAAGGCTATGAAATATGGTCTAAAGTCATACGAGCTTTTATTAATTAAACAACTAAACTAAAAGACATGAAGATTTTGAAATTAAGTATTTGGATGATTGGAATTGCGCTAATCAGTTCATCTTGCGAATTACTGAATCCACAACCGAAAAGTCCGGTAGAAGCTAAAGCAACTACCTTAGATCAGATCTCTATTCTCCCTGAACCTTTGAATACCGAGGCAAGCGGAAGTAGTTTTATCCTTTTTGATGCCTTGAGTGTTTTATGCAATCCGAGTCAAGAAAAAAATCAGACTGCACTAATCAGTGGTTTAGAAGAGCGTCTAGGCTTTACTCCTGAGCTCATCGAGAACAATCGCGATTATCAAATTGCCCTAAGTATAGAACCTCTTAGAAAAGAAGAAATTTGGATTGTAGATACAACAAACGAAGCCTTATTAAACGAGGCTTACGTACTTGAAATTTCTGAAAAAAACATCCTTTTAAAGGCGGCCACAGATGAAGGCTTGTTCAGAGGAATTCAAAGCTTGTTACAACTAGTTCCAAACCAATCAATGACTGAAGGAGAACATGAAGTTTATGTTTTGCCTACCCTTAAAATTGTCGATATGCCTCAAATGGAAATCCGTTCAGCGATGTTAGATGTCGCGAGACATTTCTTTTCAGTACACGAGGTTAAACGATACATCAATCAA
Organism: Flavobacteriaceae bacterium; assembly: GCA_002691685.1. Lineage (GTDB taxonomy): Bacteria > Bacteroidota > Bacteroidia > Flavobacteriales > Flavobacteriaceae > UBA3478. The sequence goes on from NZIQ01000023.1 coordinate 8,729, forward strand.
CTAGCGCTATATAAATACAATACATTTCACATGCACCTCACTGACGATCAGGGATGGCGAGTAGAGATGAAAAACTGGCCTGCCCTTACCGAGATTGGAGCTGCTACAGAAGTTGGCGGAGGTGTTGGAGGTTTTTACACCCAAGAAGAATTTACCGAACTCATCAATTATGCCGCTGATCGTCATATCGAAATCATACCAGAAATTGATATGCCAGGACATACCAATGCAGCCATTGTTAGTTATCCTCAACTCAATGGAAATGGAAAAACTCCTGAAGTTTACACCGGCACAAATGTAGGGTTTAGCACCTTTGATGCAAACAACGAAGAAGTATACGCATTTTTAGATGATATCCTTGGACAATTCGCAGCCATCTCTCCTTCTAAATACATTCATATTGGTGGAGATGAAAGTCATGTCACCAAAAAAAAAGACTACATCAAATTTGTAGAGCGCGTAGAAGCCCTTGTCCGTAAACACGGAAAAGTAGCCGTAGGGTGGGATGAAATCACTCAAGCCGACATCTCAGGTCCTGCTGTAGTACAATTATGGAACAATGAAGAAAACGCCCTAGTAGGTGTTGAAAAAGGCATGCCAATACTCTTGTCTCCAGCAAAAAAAGCTTATCTAGATATGAAGTATAACGAAGATTCAGAATTCGGACTAAACTGGGCGGCGTATATCGAACTAGAAGATGCCTACAACTGGAACCCTTCTACTTATTTCAGTGATTTAGACTCCAGCGTTATTCTCGGACTCGAGGCTCCACTGTGGTCTGAAACAATCTACGATTCTGCGTCCTTAGAATATCTAGCCTTTCCAAGAGCGATTGCTTATGCTGAATTAGCGTGGTCACAAACAGCTAATTACAACTGGGAACGTTTTAAGACAAAAATGAAATCCCACGGAAGTTGGCTTGAAAAACAAAATATTAACTTTTATCGCTCTTCAGAAATAGATTGGTAATAAAAAAAAGAATCATTTAATAATGATTCTTTTTTTTATTTCTCTTCATATTCTTGCTCAATGTCTTCCGAGGTGTCCAACAATTTATGGTCAACTAAAATATTATACCATCTAATTATTTTTTTAATGTCACTAGGATAGACACGATCCTCGTCGTAATTGGGTAAGATTTCAAAAAAATACTCCTCTAGTGCTAATTTATCAGCCTTATGGCTAGTAGAAGTATTATGGCCATTTTCTTTTTGCCGCAGTAATTCAAAAACTTCTATTAGAGGTTTTTCTTCGTCAAGTGTAAAAACAGAAATTTCAGAAAGTACACTAACTTGATTTCTGAGATTTACAGTTAAGCGCTTTCCGTCTGTGAGCGATTCTGCTACAAACCCAGATTTTGTTTGTGTTAACAATTTAAACAAGCCTGGCTTTCCTCCGATGGCTATTATTTTATCCAATTTCATTTATCGTCTATTTTTCTTGTTTTTTGAGAACTTCATTCTGTAATCACAGTCAATTTCGCCTCTGCTAATCTTTTCTAATTTTCCTTTAATCAGTCGCTTTTTAAGAGAGGATAACTTATCGGTAAAAAGAATTCCTTCGATGTGATCGTATTCGTGTTGAATGATACGAGCACAGAGACCGTCATAGGTTTCGGTTACTTCCTGAAAATCTTCGTCCATATAATGAATGTGGACTATATCTTTTCGACTTACCTCTTCTCTTATATCTGGTATACTTAAACAACCTTCATTAAAAGACCACTCCTCGCCTTCTTCTGTTAAGATTGGGTTGATAAAAACCTTTTTGAAATTTTCTAGTTGTTTTTTCTCTTGCTCTGTTTCACCATCCTCTGCAAATGGACGGGCATCAATCACAAAGATGCGCAGTGACAAACCAATTTGAGGAGCAGCCAAACCTACACCGCTAGCCTGATACATGGTTTCCCACATGTCCACTAAAAGTTCCTGCAATCCTGAGTGATCTACAGTAATTTCCTTTGCTTTTTTCTTCAATACGGGGTCTCCGTAGGCAACTATAGGACGTATCATAATGATCTATCTAAAAATGACTGTAAAATTATGGTTGCGCTGATTTCATCTAAGCGACCCTTTTCTTGTCTTTTTTTCTTAGGAATACCAGCATCAACCATTGATTTTAGCGCTAATTTAGAACTAAATCGTTCGTCTTGCCAATGAATACTCACATCTGGAAAATATCGACTTATTTTTTTGACTTGTTTTTGAATAAATTCAAAGGATTCAGAATGTTTCCCTGACATTTGTTTTGGCTCTCCCACTACAATTTTCTCAAAGGTTTCTTTTTGATATTCCAACTTTAATTCTTGGATCAAATCAGTTGTAAGAATCGTTTTTAAACCTGAAGCAATCATACCTAATGAATCAGTATGCGCAAGTCCAGTGCGTTTTTCTCCTATGTCTAGTGCTAAAATTCTCAAACAAAAAAATGTTCTTTATGTGCAAAAATAGCGGAAATTTAATGAGTATTTGCTTGTTAAGCAGACGTATCTTTACACAAAAGTTGACTTATGCAACAGTTAAGAGAGATTATTGAACAAGCTTGGGAAAACCGCTCTTTACTTCAAGATAAAGATGTAATCAATGGCATCAGAACTGTTATCGGTCATCTAGACACTGGAGATTTGAGATGTGCTTCTAATGAAAATGGATCGTGGCAAATTAATGAGTGGGTAAAAAAAGCTGTTGTTCTCTATTTTCCGATACAACAAATGGATGTTTTAGAATGTGGTATTTTCGAATACCACGATAAAATGCCTTTAAAAACGAACTACAAAGAAAAAGGAGTTCGTGTGGTACCCAATGCAGTTGCACGTTATGGTGCCTACTTAGCCGCTGGAACCATTTTAATGCCGAGTTACGTCAATATCGGAGCTTATGTTGACCAAGGAACTATGGTCGATACCTGGGCAACTGTAGGAAGTTGCGCCCAAATAGGTAAAAACGTTCACCTCAGCGGAGGTGTAGGAATTGGAGGTGTATTAGAACCGCTTCAAGCCGCTCCTGTAATCATTGAAGATAATGCCTTTATCGGCTCAAGATGTATAGTAGTCGAAGGTGTTCGCGTAGAAAAAGAAGCTGTTTTAGGCGCTAACGTGGTGCTCACTGCATCTACCAAAATAATCGATATTACAGGTGAAGAGCCCTTTCACTACAATGGATACATACCTTCTAGAAGTGTTGTAATTCCAGGAACGTTTCAAAAAGAATTTAAAGCTGGAAGTTTTGGAGTCCCCTGTGCACTTATTATTGGAAAACGCAAGGAGAGTACAGACAAGAAAACCTCGCTAAACGACGCCCTCAGAACATACGACGTAGCCGTTTAAATCACTTTTTGAATGCCATGAGTCGTTCGGGTCAATCGCTCTTTTTTAGTCTGAGCCCTTATTCTCTTATTCTTAGCGATAGATTCAGGTGTTTTATAACCCCTTTTGTGATCTAGATGAACACAAATAGCACTGTATCTGATTTGAATAGGTCTTATTCCTGCATTTACAAGTCGTTCACCTAGTTCACGGTCTTGACCTCCATATTGCATGCGCTCGTCAAAACCATTGACGTCCAACAAATCCCTCAACCAACCACTTGCATTATGTCCATTCCAACTCGCTCTGGTCGGAGTGGTTTTGTTCATGAGTTGTGCTTTCCATCCCCTTAGGGTCAACTTGAGTCTTTTTTTTGAAGACGGATAACCCTCTGCCATAAGCCATTTAATATTAAAACAAGATTGATCTTGAATCGTTTGTTCGTTTATAGCCATTGAAGTATTCATGGGGAGCATAACATAACCTCCTGAAAGAAAACAACCCCTTTTTTTATACTGATCGTGTACAGCTAAAAAATCCTCTCGAGGAATACAATCTCCATCGGTCATTACGATATATTCGTAATTGGCAGCTAAGAGAGCTTTATTCAAAATTCTTGACTTTTGAAAGCCTTTATCCTCTTGCCAAATATGTTGTATAGGGAAGTCAACTAAACTCGATATTCGATCAATACAAGCTTTAGTTTGAGGTCCAGAACCATCATCCGCAATGACAATCTCAAATTCTTTAAACGTTTGATTTTGAAATCCCCATAAAACGAGTTCTAAATAGCGTTCAGAATTATAGGTGCTTATAACAACAGAAATACCTTTCTTTCTCATCAGATTAAAATACCCCTCAAAAATATGAAAGTCTTAAGGTTTATCTTTGGAAAATGAAATCTATCGTATTTTTTTGTCCAACATCAACCTGGGGTGGCGTCGAAAAAAATATCAAATTGAGAATTGAATTTTTATTGGACATGGACTACGAAGTACACCTAGTCCTCCTCAAAGGTTTATTTCAAAAAGAATTTGATTTCAAACACAAAAACTTCAATTTACATCAGGTATCGAGTCGAGGGGGAGACCTTAATTTAGTTGTCGTTAGTCGCTATGTCAAATTACTGAAAAAAATAAAGCCTGAAATTGTCTTTTCAGCTTTGAAAAAAGATTGGTGGTTAGTTTCTTTATCAGCTTACTTAGCTGGAATAATTAAAACAATTTTATACCTTGGAATTTCCAGAAAAATTTCAAAAAGCATAAAATACTATCTGTTGTTTAAGCAACTTCGACCAGAAATTTTGGTAAATAGTCATTCTTTAAAAAAAAGAATTTGTGCACAAAATAATTGGATTCCTCCCCATAAAGTCAAGGTAATATACAATGGTTTTCAACTTCCTGCACGTCCCAAATCTGATGATACTTTAAGACTTCGCAAACAATTTAATATACCTAAAAATGTGAACCTTGTGGGCTGTGCCGGTCGATTTTCAGCCCAAAAAGGTTTTGATCAGCTTGTTTCAATTGCTTCTCTTACAGCCCCTAATATTCATTTTGCACATGTAGGATCCGGACCTCTTGAAGATGAAATAAAAAGTCAAGTACTACAATCCCCTTACAAAAATCGAATTCATTTTTTAGGCACTTTTAAGCACACGGATATGAATCAGTTCTATTCTGTCTTGGATTGTTTTTTACTGTGCTCAAGAAGAGAGGGAATGGCCAACGTATTAAACGAAGCAATGAGTTTTGGTATTCCTTGCATTTCTACTAAAGTCGATGGAAGTACAGAGTTACTAGAAGGAGGAAAACTAGGCATTCTAGTCGAAATCAATGATGTCATTAATATGGCCAAATCCATTACAGATTTATGCGAAAACCGTATTAAATTTGCAAGTGAAGAGCTGAGAAATCATATAGATAAAAATTACTCACTACGTCAAATGATTAGAAGTACCGTAGAATTCTTTGAGGCCTAAAAATGAAACTAAAAGAATATTTTCCATCCTTCCTTCAATCTTTCCGATTAAATCGTCCAGATAAGGGGTATTTTTTTGAAAACAAAAACATTCTAGATGTAATTGTAAGTTTAACTGCAATTGAATCCAGACTGGATAATCTTCATTTAGTTCTAAAATCCATTTGGGACAATCCTGATATTCCTAAAAGTATAGTACTCAATCTTCATCCTAGATTTGAAAATAAACTACCCCAAACACTGTCAGAATTACAAGGAACTCATTTTGAGATTCACTATACAGAACTAGACTGTCCGCATGCGAAGTTAATACCTAGCTTAAAGCGTTTTCCCAATGATTGCATCATCAGTTGCGATGATGATTTACTCTATCAAAAAAATTGGTTGAAATTGCTCTATGAAACACATCTAAAGCATCCAAAGGCTATAATTACCAATCAGAGTAGAATAATTTCATTCGACAATGCACAAAATATTTTACCCTACACCCAATGGAGAACATCCTATGATCCGAGTATACAATCAGACGCGTTATTGCCCATTGGCTCTTCTGGAACACTTTATCCACAAGCAAGTCTTAATCATGAAGTTTTAAACGAGGAACTTTTTTTAAAGTTGTGTCCAAAGGCCGATGATTTATGGTTTAAAATGATGTCCTATTTAAACCAAACTGAGAGTATTCTTGCTGAAAACCGCCCAAAACCTGCCTTACCGATTATTGGGAGTCAGCAAATTAGTTTATCTAGCACCAACATAAAAGAAGATCAAAACAGAGTACAATGGCTCGCTTTAAGCAAACACTTTAAGGTGAATAGACTATGAGTATCTCAAAAAAGCCAAAACACTTCGACTATAAACCTGTAATAGAAGTTTTAAGAGCAGGAGGATTAATTTTATATCCTACGGATACCATTTGGGGAATTGGCTGTGACGCGACCAATGCTGAAGCTGTTCAAAAAGTGTACGAGCTCAAACGACGCGAAGAATCTAAAGCCCTGGTTTGCCTTGTTCAATCAGAGGTACAATTAGAACGATATTGTCAGGCTATACCTGATGTGGCCTACGACATTTATCAATACGCCGAAAAACCTACTACCCTTATTTTGGATCAAGCCAAAGGCATAGCTCCTAACGCTATAGCCGAAGACGGATCTTGTGCTTTTAGAATTCCTAAAGATGACTTTTGTCAAAAATTGTTACAACAATTTAAAAAACCCCTAATCGCTACCTCGGCAAATATTTCGGGTCAGCCCTCTCCGATAGGATTTAAAGAGATTCATACCGAAATTTTAGAAGGCGTTTCATATGTGGTACCTTTGCGTGGCAATACAAGTGAAAACAAGCCATCGACCATCATAAAAATTGCATTTGATTGTACGATGAATATTATTAGAGCTTAAAATCGATTTCGTTGAAAAGTTATCCTCAGGCACTTACAAATCCTATTTTTAAGTTGATTGGCCAAATTGCTGATGAAAAACAGCTCTCATGCTATGTCATTGGTGGATTTGTGCGAGATTTTTTTCTAAAAAGACCTACACCAAATGATATCGATATTGTATGTATTGGAAGTGGAATTGATCTTGCGAAAGCCGTAGCTGAAAAATTACCGGGATCACCAAAGGTGAGTATCTTTAAAAACTTTGGAACAGCTATGATTAAAAACGCCTCATTTGAACTTGAATTTGTGGGAGCGCGTAAAGAAAGTTATCAAAGAAACTCAAGAAAACCAGCAGTCGAGGACGGTACTTTAGACGACGATCAAAAAAGAAGAGATTTCACGATTAACGCCTTAGCTCTAAGCCTAAACTTCAAAAATTTCGGCTGCTTATTGGATCCCTTCGACGGTCTAATAGATTTAGACAAACAAATCATTCGGACTCCCTTAAATCCTGAGGAAACCTATTCAGATGATCCCTTACGAATGATTAGAGCTATTCGTTTTGCAACCCAATTGAATTTCAAAATCAGTGACTTGTCTTTAGCCGCGATTAAACAACAAAGTGACCGCCTAAAAATTATATCTAAAGAAAGAATTACCGAAGAATTGAATAAAATCATGATGAGTGAAAGACCATCTATCGGTTTAGCACTGTTGCACAAAACTGATCTTTTGCGCTTTATTCTTCCTGAACTTATTGCCTTAGAGGGTGTTGAAGAGGTAGAAGGTCAGCTGCACAAGGACAACTTTTGGCATACCCTTGAAGTAGTTGACAATATTTCAGCACATACCGATAATTTGTGGCTAAAGTGGGTTGCCCTCTTACACGATATTGGCAAGGCTCCAACAAAAAGATTTGACAAAAAAATTGGTTGGACTTTTCACGGACACGAATACGTGGGGTCAAAAATGGTTTACAAACTCTTTAAGCGATTGAGATTGCCATTGAATGATAAAATGAAGTACGTTCAAAAACTTGTGGCTATGAGCTCAAGACCTATCGTCATCTCAGAGGAATTTGTCACTGATGCAGCCGTGAGAAGACTCGTTTTTGATGCTGGTGACGACATAGACGATCTAATGATCCTCTGTGAGGCTGATATCACTACAAAAAATACATACAAACAGAAAAAATACCGTGGAAATTTTGTGAAGGTCAGAGCCAAAATTCAAGAAGTTGAAGAAAGAGATCGCATTCGAAATTTTCAACCACCAATAAGTGGTGAACTCATTATGAATACCTTTTCAATTGGTCCGAGCAAAAAAATTGGACTCATTAAAGAATTCATAAAAGATGCCATACTCGAAGGAAAAATTCCCAACCAATACGAAGCGGCATTTGAGTTAATGCTTGAAAAAGGAAATGAACTTGGATTAAATGTTACACAATGATGACTAGATATACTGCTTTAGCAAAAATAACACTTGTGCTAATCTATCTTGTAATTTTAGCGGGGTCTGTGGTTCGAATGACCGGGAGTGGAATGGGATGTCCTGACTGGCCCAAATGTTTTGGATATGCCATACCTCCTACTCAAGAATCCACCTTAAAATGGCAGAGTAATCGAGAATTTAAAAAAGGTCAAGTCATTATTCTAGATAGGCAACTAAAAGTGGCCAAAAAAGATTTTACCACTGCTTCAGAATTCAATCCCTATAATTGGAGTAACTACGACAAGCACAATTATGCCAAATTCAATGTGTGGCATACTTGGATTGAATTCATCAATAGATTATTAGGGGCACTTGCAGGATTATTCACCTTGCTGCTCTTGTTTTTTTCATTTGCGATAAAACCTATTCGCACGAAATACGTGGTATACAGTTTATTTCTAGTTCTAGGTATGGGTTTTCAAGCCTGGCTTGGAGCCAAGGTAGTCTACTCCATTTTGAATCCTTTTAGAATAAGCTTACACATGGGGATGGCACTGTTAATCGTCGCTGTACTTCTTCGTCTTATACACGATTTAAATCATCCTGTCAAAGGGGAATTATTTCAACCCAAACTAAGAAATATGGTTGGATTAGCATTGCTTTTAACCCTAGTACAAATTGGAATGGGAACTCAAGTCAGGGAGTTTGTAGACCTGAAGGTCAATATTTTTGGTTACGATCAAAAATCAAAATGGCTGGAAGATCCGAACCTCTTATTTTATGTTCATAGAAGTTTTTCCATTTTGGTATTGGCCATAAACCTTTACATCGCATATACCTTTAAAAATACTTCCCAGAAAGTCAATGCCTTTAATTGGGTCATCGTATTTTTAGGCTTAGAAATTTTAACAGGGGTAGTGATGTACTATTTTGATTTCCCATGGGCGAGTCAACCCTTACATTTAATCCTCGCCACCTTTATTTTTGGATTTCAATACTACGGATACGTCCGAATCAGTAAAAACCTCAATAGAGTCAAATGATATATAAAATTAGAGTCATTCTAGACGCCAAAGAGGACGTCTTTAGAGATATTGCCGTCGAGGAGGATATCAATTTAGAAGAATTACACAATGCTGTAACACAAGCCTTTGGGTTTGATGCCTCAGAAATGGCTGCTTTTTACAATTGCGATGACAATTGGAATCAGCAAGAACAATATTCCCTATTTGACATGGGAGAAGGTCAAACGGAATTAATGTCAGAAACACCGATGAAAATTGTGCTCAATGAAGAAGGCACAAAATTAATTTACGTCTATGACTTTTTCAATATGTGGACTTTTTTTGTTGAACTCGCTAGTGTTGAATCCAAACCAACCGAATTCATCTATCCACAATTGCTTTTTAGTTTTGGAGTATTACCGGAAAGTCCACCTGATAAAGATTTCAGCTTTGGAACAGAAGATAAAGACGGAGATTTAAACATGGGATTTGATGATATGGAATCTTTTGATGACATGGAGTCTGATCCAGAAAACTGGTATTAGACTATGATTAATTTTTACGGTGCACAATTCACAGGACTTTCATTACATCAAGTGGGGAATAAACACAAAAATGAAAGTGTCATTCTCTCTGAAAACACACAGGATTTAAATGATGAACTATCACAATTATTACGAGAATACTTTTTTAAACCCTTCAGAGAAAAAGAAGAAAATTTCTTCAATTTCACTCATGAAATCGATTTGGAATTTAATGAGATTTACACGCTTTGTGCGTCCTTATTTGAGCAACCTGAATCGCTACATTTGATCTCTAAAAAAATTGCTACACACCTCTACGAAAAATCAAATCACCCACATATCAAAAGCGGTGAGCTTTATGTTGCACATTTTGAAAATATTGTGATAGACAACGAAAAAGTTGACGCCATCGGTATTTTCAAAAGTGAATTAAAACACGACTTTTTAGAATTCGAAAACGATGCACATTCGATTAACCTAATTTTGAGAAAAGGCATATCGCTTTCAAGACTAGATAAAGGATGTCTTGTTTTTAATAGTCAAAAAGAAGAGGGATTTAAAGTACTAAGTGTTGATAACAATAGGTATGACACTAAATATTGGAATCATGAGTTCCTGACCATTGACCCCCTTACTGACGAGCGTTTCTTTACCAAAAACTACCTCAAGTTTTGTAAAGATTTTGCCAAAGATGTTGTTCTTCCTGCCGAAGACAAACAGCAAGAAGTATTATTCATGAACAAGGCAGTTAATCATTTTGCCAAAAACAATCACTTTGAAGAAAGCCAATTTTTAAATGAAGTCATTGATAATCCCGAACTCATTCCAGAGTTTAAGCACTACAAAGTTGAACGCGGGCCTAAATACAGCATAGAGGATGTTTCAGATTTTGACATTGCAAATAAGGCAGTTTCCGAAGTACGTAAGAAGTTTAAAAATGATATTCATCTCGACACCAATATGCACATCAAGCTAGATTTCATCAATAGCGAATCTGCTTCTCAATTCATTGAAAAAGGATGGGATGAAGAGCGACAGATGTATTACTACTTGCTCTACTTTAATCAAGAAATGAAGAAATAGATCTTAAATACCCCAATTTAAATCTTTGTAATTCTTTGTAACGAAAGAAAGTGATCCACTTAAAATCTGTCCCATAGTCTTACAAGATTTAAAGTAAGAATCCTTTGTTAGGTTGTAGATTTCTTGTCCCAAAGCTGCGGTACGCGTAGAGTCTGATACGATATCTAATTTACAAATCTCCATAAGTCGTCTTAATTGTGTTTCATTACTCAATGCTCTCTTGGCGAGAATAGATCGCTCCTCTCTTTTGTATTGGTCAATTGAATCTTTGAGTAAAAACTTCTTGATTAAATTAACCATTCTCTTGTTTTCTTCAAAAAATTGAGGACGATATACCTTTAAATTTCCTTCGTAGAATTGTTGATCAAAATCTATTGGACGGATTTTATGAATGACGCTGTCAAAATCATGAACTGGAATAACAACGTAATTATATGAACGCATATCTCCCAATAAACGAATCATAGAGCGTTCATTGAATTTAACAAACTCTTTAGCAAGTTGATTTTGTTGTGATTTAGAAAGTTGGGGTAAGTATTCTTCAATAAAAATATCTCCTGGGATTCCAGATATATGTTCCTCAATCAGCGTACCCTCGTAAACCAAAAAATTCAAGTTATAAGGTGATAGCAAATGTTCAAGTTCTAAACCATAGAGCCTAGAGGCATCAGTTTTCTTAACATAAAAATAAGTGTAATTATCATTGAGAATATTTCTAACCTTAACTCTAAAGGGTTTTGAATTTCCAAAGGTGCAAAAGTCCACAGCATCCACAGATAAATACTTGATTATTTCCTCATTACCATCCGAATGTAGATTCGAATAGATTTGCTTAAGGCTCTTATCTATTTCTTCGCGCTCTAACTCGGGATAAACAACTCTTACCCAAAGGGTATCTCTCTCTTTTGAATCATAAACACTGACTGCAGTTTCAAATCGAAGTAAATCTTCATAGAAAATAGGAATTTCAATGAGACGATTATAACGATTTAGGTAATGCCTAAAACCGCTAGACACCTCGAAGGCAGGTTTTTTATAAAAAAGTAGTTTTTCCAGTTGCATGTGAACAAGGTATAAAACTTTAAACGCATTAAAAAACAAGGAAGTAGTCGAATGTACTTTGGTGTATCCCCTGTAGAACCCCTAACTTTGAATCATGAAATTTAATTTAATTTCTGATTATGCTCCTACTGGAGATCAGCCTCAAGCCATTGAAGCACTTTCTAAAGGAGTGAAACAAGGCGAAGTGTTTCAAACCCTTTTAGGAGTAACCGGTTCTGGAAAGACGTTTACTGTGGCCAATGTCATTGAAAAAGTACAGCGGCCAACACTAGTTCTTGCCCATAACAAAACATTGGCAGCTCAGCTGTACTCAGAATTCAAACAATTCTTTCCTGAGAATGCCATTGAATATTTTGTTTCGTACTACGATTATTATCAGCCTGAGGCATACATTCCAACAAGCGGTACATATATCGAAAAGGATTTATCTATCAATGAGGATATTGAAAAACTCAGATTGAGCACTACCTCTTCCCTCTTATCCGGGCGACGCGATGTACTTGTAGTGGCTTCAGTTTCGTGCCTCTATGGAATTGGAAACCCTATAGAATTTCAAAAAAATGTAATTCGCATTCGAAAAGATATGGTCCTCTCAAGAACTAAGTTTCTACATTTATTAGTACAAGGTTTGTATTCGAGAACTACGGCTGAATTTAAAAATGGCAATTTCAGAATTAAAGGTGATGTTGTAGATGTATTTCCAGGCTATGCTGATTACGCCTTTAGAATTCATTTTTTTGGAGATGAAATTGAAGAAATAGAAGCCTTTGATCCCAATTCTAACACAATCTTAGAAGATTATGACCAATTGCATATTTATCCTGCAAATATGTTTGTCACCTCGCCTGATGTGCTTCAAAATGCCATCGTACAAATTCAGGATGACTTGGTCAAACAGGTTAATTACTTTAAGGATATTGCCAAACCCCTTGAAGCTAAACGATTAGAAGAGCGTACCACTTTTGACCTAGAAATGATGCGAGAACTAGGGTACTGTTCTGGAATTGAAAATTATTCAAGGTATCTGGATGGTAGAGCTCCAGGAACAAGACCCTTCTGTCTTTTGGATTATTTTCCAGATGATTATTTAATGGTAGTAGATGAAAGTCATGTGACCATACCTCAAGTTCACGCCATGTATGGAGGCGATAGATCCCGAAAAGAAAATCTAGTCACCTATGGATTTCGATTACCCGCCGCAATGGATAATAGACCCTTAAAATTTGAAGAATTTGAAAATTTACAAAATCAAATCATTTATGTCAGTGCAACTCCCGCAGACTATGAACTTCAACTTTGTGAAGGAATTTTTGTAGAGCAAATTATCCGTCCGACAGGACTTCTAGACCCTGTTATTGAAGTTAGGCCTACCAAAAATCAAATTGATGACCTAGTGGAGGAAATAAGAAAAAGAGAAGAATTAGACGAACGTGTTTTGGTCACAACCTTAACTAAGCGAATGGCCGAAGAATTGACCAAATACCTCACAAGAATTAGAGTGCGCTGTCGTTACATCCACAGTGATGTAGATACACTAGAACGGGTCGAAATTATGCAAGATTTAAGAAAAGGACTTTTCGATGTGCTCATTGGAGTTAATCTGCTTCGAGAAGGTTTAGATCTCCCTGAGGTAAGTCTAGTGGCCATTGTAGATGCTGATAAGGAAGGTTTTTTGAGAAGTAATAGAAGTTTAACACAAACGGTGGGTCGTGCCGCGAGAAATGTCAATGGCAAAGCCATTATGTATGCCGATAACGTTACTAACAGCATGCAAAGCACTATCGATCAAACCTCCTATCGAAGGGAAAAACAAATGGAATACAATCAGATAAACAATATAGTTCCAACTGCTTTACACAAGAAAATAGAAACAGCCTTAGACAGCTTGCTCAATAGTACGAAACCGAAAAATGAATCAAGCGTCCCTGAAAAGGACGAAGATATGGCCTATCTACTACCTCATGAAATTGAACAAATGATCAAGAAAAAAAGAAAAGAAATGCAAAAAGCTGCGCAAGATTTAGATTTCATGCAAGCCGCCAAACTTCGTGATCAAATCAAAGAATTAGAAGTTCAAAAAAAAAGCTAAACTCCAAAAACAATTACACACAATGACATACGACTTAGTGACTACACTGCGTATGTTTTGCCCTAACAAATCCCGCATTCGCAGCTCCGCATACTAAATATTGAGCTCCTTCAAAAGTACCTTTGAAAAATTGACTTTTAATTTCGACAAAGTCTTTTAGTGTGGTTTCTAAATGAACTCCCAGTGAAGGATACATAATAGGGTATTGTCCGTTTGGAACGTCTTCAGAATGATCGTAAAAATTATACGCGTGCCCAAATTCATGATACATTAAAATCAGTCTTCTCACCTTGGAATAATTATCCCAAGCATCCTTTGATATGCGCACATAAACATTGGGAGGAGTGCGTGTTCCGTAAGCACAAGGAATAGCGTATCCTGCATAGTCCGGTGAAAGTTCCACTGAATTATCAGTACTCCACTCAATACTCGTGGTCCAATCTTGTCCTAATCCTTCTATTCCTTCGCGTCGTGAATCTTTTTTATAAAGATTCCAGTAGTCTCGAGGATGCGCATCAGGCCCCACTTGATCGTAAAAAGGATCAGTAAAAACCTCAAGTGTTGGGTCAAATTCAGCCGGAGTAAAAGCGGATGAAGAATCCTTAGAACAGGACATCATCAAAAGGATTAATCCAACTATTAAACTCTTTTTCATCTTTTCATCTTTTGTGTTTTAGATTAAAATTAAAAAAAAAAGAGGAGCAAATGCCCCTCCTTAACATAATTAACTAATAGACAGCGTTCGTTTAAGTTTTGATTTTGGTTCTTTTCTTAAAGGCAATTGCAATTGAAGAAGTCCATTGTTATAAGCAACTACAATTTTTTCATGATTTATGTGTTCAGGTAATTCAAAAAAACGTTCAAATCCCGCAATTATAAATTCTCTTCTTTTAAACTGATCTGTTTCAGATTTCGAATTACTTTCTTTATTTGCCTTTACTCTTAATGTATTTTCATCTATGGTAACTTCAAAGTCTTTCTTGGCAAAGCCAGGTGCGCTGAGCTCCATTTCATATCCCTTATCTACTTCTTTAATATTGATTGCAGGCGATTGATAATTTGGTTGAAATGATTTAGTAGGAAAGCTCGTAAATAAATCATCTAATAAAGTTGGATAAAATCTTGATCTTGTCAATGTCATACTATTTGTTTTTTTGATTTGACTATCTAGAAACAAATCCTATTCCAAATGAAAAAAACTGACTTTTTGACATGATAATACTTGAATAAAATGACTTTTTGGCAAAAAAAGACGCCCATATAAGGCGTCTATTTAAAAGAGTTTAGAAGTAGTTCTTAAGTCAAGACTTCTTTAACTTTATCTGCAGCCTCTTTAAATTGAACAGCAGAATGAACTTCAAGGCCTGAATTATCAATAATTTCTTTTGCAATTTCAGCGTTAGTTCCTTGAAGTCTAACTATAATCGGAACATTTATTTGATCAGCCATATTTTTATAGGCTTCTACAATTCCATTTGCTACACGATCACAACGAACAATTCCACCAAAAATATTTACCAATATAGCCTTTACATTTTCATCTCTTAAAATAATTCTGAACGCCTCTTCGACCCTTTTAGCATCGGCAGTACCCCCCACATCTAAAAAATTAGCAGGTTCACCTCCAGCCATTTTAATCAAATCCATTGTAGCCATAGCGAGACCAGCCCCATTAACCATGCAGCCTACATTACCGTCGAGATCTACATAGTTTAAACCCAATGCTTTCGCCTCTACTTCAATAGGGTTCTCTTCTCGTTCATCTCGCATCAAAGCGTAATTGGGTCTTCGATATAACGCATTGTCATCAATAGTAACCTTAGCGTCAACAGCAATGATTTTCTCATCTGAAGTTTTTAATACGGGGTTAATTTCAAAAAGACTTGAATCACTTTCCACGTAAGCCTTATAGAGGTTGCTAATAAACTTAACCATTCCCTTATATGCTGTTCCGCTCAATCCCAAGTTAAAGGCAACGTTTCTCGCCTGAAAAGCCGTAAGTCCAATCGTAGGGTCAACTTCTTCTGTAAATATTAAATGAGGAGTTTTCTCTGCTACCTCTTCAATATCCATTCCTCCTTCTGTAGAATACATAATCATATTTTTACCTGATGCACGGTTGAGCAAGACAGATACATAAAATTCACTTGGTTCTGAATCTCCAGGATAATAGACATCCTCAGCAACAATAACTTGATGAACGGTCTTACCTTCTGCGCTTGTTTGTGGTGTAATTAAATTCATACCAATAATTTGATTTGAAATTGACTCTACCTCCTTCAAATTTTTGGCGAGTTTTACTCCACCTCCTTTACCTCTACCACCAGCATGAACCTGAGCTTTGATAACGTGCCAACCTGTCCCGGTCTCCTCTGTTAGTTGCTTTGCCGCCTCGACAGCCTCTTGTGGACTAGTGGCTAATTTACCGCGCTGTACGCCAACACCGAAACTTGCTAAAATCTCTTTTCCTTGATATTCGTGAAGATTCATATTAATCTAAATTTTGCACAAAAATAGAAAACCGGAGTTTATTACAAACGAAATCTATCGAACATTTCGTAAATACTGTTAGACATCAAACATTTTAAGCCTCTGATGTCTTAATTTAATCACGATACTTACAATAAAACAATAACTTTAGTAGTTTTGATTTTCAAAAAAATAAAAAATGAAACAGACTGATTTACTTCATATTAGTGAGAGTTATGGTGACCCTTCCTACGTCTATGACGCAGACCTAATTAGTTCACAATACAAACGCTTGTGCGATGCTTTTGCTGGAGTCGAAGAGTTACGCTTACACTATGCGGTAAAAGCAAATTCTAATCTGTCTATTTTAAAATTATTCAACCATCTAGGAGCTGGACTAGACACGGTTTCCATACAAGAGGTTCAGCTCGGACTAAGAGCTGGTGTTAATCCAAAAAAAATCATTTTTACCCCTAATGGCGTTTCCATAGAAGAACTCGAAGAAGCAGTTAAATTAGGAGTTCAAATCAATATCGATAATCTGTCTATTTTAGAACAATTCGGACAAAAGCATCCCAATATTCCGGTTTGCGTTCGTATTAATCCTCATGTAATGGCAGGAGGAAACTCTAAAATTTCCGTTGGACACATAGATTCTAAGTTTGGCATTAGTATTCACCAAATTCCACATGTATTGAGAATTGTTGAATTGACCAACATGAATATTAACGGGATTCACATGCACACGGGTAGTGACATTTTGGACATAGACGTTTTTCTATATGCAACTGAAATATTATTTGACACAGCCAAAAACTTCAAACAATTAGAATTTCTAGATTTTGGTAGTGGATTTAAGGTAAGTTACACCCAAGGAGATATTGAAACAGATATCGAAGAATTAGGACAAAAACTGAGCACACGTTTCAATAAGTTTATAAGCGATTACGGACGTAAGCTTACACTCGCCTTCGAACCAGGAAAGTTTTTAGTTAGTAAAGCAGGGTACTTTTTAACCAAGGTTAACGTCGTAAAACAGACAACTTCAACAGTATTTGCCAGTGTAGACTCGGGTTTTAATCATCTGATTAGACCAATGCTTTACGGATCTCATCATCATATAGAAAACCTCTCAAATCCAAACGGCAAGGAACGCTATTACTCCGTCGTTGGATACATTTGTGAAACAGACACCTTTGGAAGTAATCGAAGAATTTCTGAAATCACAGAAGGAGACATTTTAGTCTTTCACAACGCGGGGGCTTATTGCTTTTCGATGGCGAGTAATTACAACTCTAGATTTCGGCCTGCAGAAATTATGTGGTACCAAGGAAAGTCTCACTTAATCAGAGAACGCGAATCTTTTGAAGATCTGATTCATCTTCAAAAAGAAATTAGTTTTTAGATCTTTTTAAGTCTAAATTTGAGTAAAGTGTTAGTCATGCATAAATTTTCTGTAATAATCTTCTTTATCTTATGCTCATGGAGTGTTGCGAGCATTGCTCAAGACAAAATTCAATGGATAAGTATTGAAGAAGCAGAAGAATTGGCACAAACCTCTGAAAATCCCAAAAAAATTTTTATCGATGTCTATACAGACTGGTGTGGGTGGTGTAAAAAAATGGATCAATTAACCTTCAATAATCCAGCAGTTTCAAATTATATGAACTCCACTTTTTATATGGTAAAATTTAACGCCGAATCTAAAGATGACATCAATATAAAAGGAATGACTTTTTCGTTTGTTTCAAGCGGAAGAAGAGGGTATCATGAATTAGCTGTGGCCCTCACCCAAGGCAAGTTGAGCTATCCAACAGTGGTATTCCTTGATTCAGAACTAAATATGATTACTCCACTTCCTGGGTTTAGGACTGCAGAGCCATTCCTACAAATTGCCACATTTATAGGAAATAATATCTACCAGAATACGTCTTGGGAAGATTACGTCAAATCTGATTAATTAACGACTGTAATTTGGAGACTCCTTAGTAATGGTCACGTCATGCGGATGACTTTCTTTGATACCGCTAAAAGTGATTTTTACAAACTTTCCAGACTGCTGAAGCGTTTCTATATCTTTTGAACCACAGTATCCCATCCCTGCTCTCAAGCCTCCAATAAATTGATGCATACTTTCGAACAATTCACCCTTATAAGGAACTCGTCCTTCAATTCCTTCTGGAACTAGTTTCTTAATATCATCTTCGACGTCCTGAAAATACCTATCCTTGCTTCCTTTTTTCATAGAAGCCACTGAACCCATCCCTCTGTAGGATTTAAACTTTCTTCCTTCAAATATGATTGTTTCTCCAGGTGACTCATTAGTTCCAGCCAGTAAAGAACCTAACATCACCGTATCAGCACCCGCTGCAATCGCTTTTGGAATGTCTCCAGTATAACGAACTCCTCCATCTGCAATAACAGGAACTCCTGTTCCTTTTAAGGCGTTGGCTACTTCCAAAACAGCTGAAAACTGAGGGACACCTACACCAGCGACAACACGAGTTGTACATATAGAACCAGGCCCAATACCAACCTTAACCGCGTCAGCTCCAGCCTGAACTAAATATTTAGCTGCCTCTGCAGTGGCCACGTTGCCGACCACTACATCTAGATCAGGGTATTCAGATTTAACTTCTTTGAGGGTATGTACAACACCTTTGGAATGACCATGGGCCGTATCAATAATCAATGCATCAACACCAGCCTCAACTAACATTTTAGTGCGTTCTAAGGCATCTACTGTTACCCCGATTGCCGCTGCCACCAATAATCTTCCATATTTATCTTTATTGGCAATGGGCTTCTGTGTTAGTTTGGTTATATCTCTAAAGGTGATCAATCCTACCAAGTGATAATCGTCATCAACAACAGGTAGTTTTTCAATTTTATTCTCTTGCAGAATTTCCTCAGCCTCACTTAAAGTCGTTCCTTTAGCTGCAGTTATCAAATTTTCTGAGGTCATAACTTCTTCAACAGGCCTCATCTCATTCTTTTCAAAACGAAGATCTCGATTAGTGACTATTCCCAAAAGCTTTCCTTCACGATCAACAACTGGTATTCCCCCTATTCGATTCTCACGCATAGAGTCCTTCGCGTCTTTAACTAAGGCCGTTAGCGGAAGTGTTATGGGATCTAATATCATTCCGCTCTCAGCTCTTTTCACTTTTCGCACTTGAAACGCCTGGTCTTCAATAGACATATTTTTATGTAATACACCTATACCTCCTTCACGAGCAATTGCAATGGCCATCTCATATTCTGTAACAGTATCCATTGCCGCAGAAACAATAGGGACATTAATCCGTATATTTTTGGTGAATCTCGTACTGATGTCAACGTCTCTTGGTAAAATCTGGGAATAATCAGGTACGAGTAATACGTCGTCGTAGGTCAATCCTTCACCGACAATTTTTTCTTGGAAATTAAGCATTGCAATTACTATTTAATTGCATGCAAATGTACTCTTTTTGTGTGTAATCTGTATCAAGCGTACCGAGAAAACAAAACCTTTGCTTGATTTACGGCTGCCTCAAAGGCAAACATGTCGATATTTGTCTTAGCCTTACGAGCTGTAAAAAACGAAATTGCTTTTTCAGTTGGCAGGTTTCCAACCAACTCATTGGAAGCCATGGGGCAACCTCCGTAACCTTGTATAGCTGTATCAAAACGTTTACATCCCGCGTTAAAAGCGACTTCTAATTTTTGCTTCCATGCTAGTGGAGCACAATGAAAATGAGCACCGAATTCAATTTGCTTATAATGAGGAATAAGAGCTGAAAACACTTCTTCGATATCAGTTAGTTCTGCGTTTCCCATGGTATCAGAAAGTGAAATAATTCGAATACCTTTTTGGGCAAGTTGGTCAATCCAATGAAAAACTACCGAAACGTTCCATGGATCTCCATAGGGGTTACCAAAACCCATAGATAAATAAACCACTAATTCCTTATTGAACGAATTACAAAGAGCTTGAATCGAATCTAGTAATGCAAAGGACTCTTCAATAGTCTTATGGGTATTTCGCATTTGAAAAATCTCAGAAATCGAGAAAGGAAACCCTAAATACTTTATTTGTTGAAAAGCACAAGCCTCTTTTGCTCCTCTTTTATTAGCAACAATCACAGATAGTTCAGTTGTGGTATTGCTAAAATCCAATGCATCTAAAACCTCTGCTGTATCTTGCATTTGAGGTATAGCTTTTGGAGAAACAAAACTCCCGATATCAAGGACATCAAAATTACAGTTCAGTAAGGATTGAAGATATCTTAATTTCTTATCAGTAGGAATAAAAGTTTTAATTCCTTGCATGGCATCTCTAGGGCATTCAATCAGCTTAATCATGACGATGGAATTAAAATAAGTAATGCGATAAAGAGAAAAACAATCACTTGCATGTATAATAGATGCACTTGATAATTTTCGAAATAATGCTTTAGTCGTCCTGCAGTAAAGGCAATAATTCCAAATACAAGTAAGGTAATAAAGGCAAAACTTAATCCAAGTATTAAAAACTGCACAACTACATCGATCTCATCATGAAATAAAAATCCTGGAAAAAAAGCTAAAAAAAACAGACTGACTTTAGGGTTCAAAACATTCATACTAAAAGTCTTAAAAATGAGCTGCATATTACCTTCAGTAGCTTCGTCTCGACCTTCTATTGAAATTTTTCGTTTTCGTTTAATAGCGAGAATCGTCAAATAGGCCAAATACAAAAGATAACCAGCCCCAAAACCTTTGACGGCCCACAAGAGTGTCTCATTAGTTTGAATTAAGGCAGCTAATCCCAAAGCGAGAAATAAAGTATGTACCAAGCATCCAAAAACAAAGCCCAAGGTCGCCCACAACCCTCTCTTAAAACCTTGTTGCAGACCAATGGTGAGAACATAGAAATTGTCTGGTCCCGGTGTAAGAGCAAGTCCAAATGAAGCAGCACAAAAACCAAGAAACAATTCTAAATTCACATCAATTCTTTTTTAATGATTTTAGGATGGATGAAATAAGCCCTGGCCCTTCATAAACTAAACCAGAATAAATCTGAATTAAATCAGCACCGGCGTTCAACTTTTCCAAAGCCGATTCAACATTGTGAATTCCTCCTACACCCACAATCACAAAAGGTTTTCTTTTATTGGTCGCAATGAATTTAATCACCTCAGTACTGCGATCACATAAAGGTCGACCGCTTAATCCGCCTGATTCGTTCCCGTATTTCTGAGTAGAGTCAATTCCATCTCTAGATATAGTAGTATTAGTAGCAATTATACCTGCAATAGCGGTACTTTCCACTATTTCGATAATATCCATTAGCTGCTGATTACTCAGGTCTGGAGCAAGTTTTAATAAAATTGGTTTTTCACTAACACGAAGAGATTTAGCTAAAATACTTCCTTCTTCCTTTAGATTTGACAACAATCGAGTAAGGGGCTCTTTTTCTTGAAGTTCTCTTAAACCCGGAGTATTTGGAGAACTAACATTCACCACAAAATAATCTACAACATCATATAGAGCATTCAAGCATGTTAAATAATCATCTAGTGCGTTTTCATTAGGTGTTATTTTATTCTTTCCAATATTTCCTCCGACTATAAATTTTCTATGTTTTTGAAGACGTAGTACTGCCTTTTGAACACCCTCATTATTAAAGCCCATTCTGTTTATAATTCCATCATCCTCAAGCAAACGGAATAGTCTTTTTTTAGGATTACCCTCTTGAGGTTTAGGGGTAAGCGTACCTATTTCAACAAAACCAAAACCGATCTCGTGAAAAGATTGACACAATTCTGCATTTTTATCCATCCCAGCAGCCAAGCCTATAGGATTCGAAAACTTTAATCCCATAAGATTTTTCTCTAAGACTTCTCCTTTAGGCACAAAAAGGGCATTATAGAGCTTTATCAGTCCTAAGAAAGAAAATATTTTAAGCAGAAAAAACGTTATATAATGGGCTTTCTCAGCATCAAATTTAAAGAGAATAAAACGCGTTATAAGTCGATACATCATGAGTTCAAAAATAGCAAGTATTGAAGGAATAGCGCATAAAATTGTTTTACTAAGAATTAACTTTTTAATTTTCCATTAATTAATGGGTATGAATGCATTAACACAGACGTTTTTAGACTTGATTTCAATCGAAACTTCGTCATTCATGAATCAAAAACAACAAAAGCCATCCTATGGGCAAGTTTCTGTGTTGAATATTATAAATCAAGAATTACAAGCTATTATTCCCAAAACAAATATCAAAAGATTCAATACCCATGGAATCTTTGCTGAAATACCGGCTAGTGCAAAAAAAACTACTATCCCTACTATAGGTTTGGTTGTTCAAACCGATTCCACTCCAGCACTTTCAAGTTGCTTAAAGCCAGTAATCTTTGAAAAATACAATCCGAAGAATAGGGTGCATAAAAATCATTTCTCATCACTCCTAAACGAAGAAGAGCTGAACTTTTTAAATCGACTCAAAAACAACTATATCATTTCCTCTGATGGTCGAGGCGTTCTAGGCACAGAGAGTAAAGCAGCTATTAGCATAGTATTACATGCCATAAAAGCCATTGTTAACGATAAAGGCAAGCACGGTAAGATTCAATTACTTATTCTCACCGACTCCTATAGCAAAAAAAATATTCAAAAAGCACCACTGAGCTTTTTCACTCCTGATTTAAATTACACCGTAGAGGGAGGAGAATTGGGAAACATATATTACAAAAGCAGAGAACTTGTAGAAGCAGAAATAACGATTAGAGGTAATTATCAGCAGTACGGCACTATTGAGGAAGGATTGATCAGCGCCCTAGAATTAACCAATGAATTTATCAACGCCCTGCCTATGAAAGAGGACGCGCTATTAAGTGACCAAAAAAAAGGGCGCTTTCATTTAGACCAAATCTTAGGTGATTCGAATGGTAGCCAATTAAAACTTATCATTGAAGATCTTGATAAAAATAGATTTGCGGCTCGTTTAAGGCTTTTAAGTCACATCGCAGACCAGCAAAACAAACTACGTCCTAATTCGATTAGCATACAATTAAAAAACAGACAATATTCCATTGAAGAACACTTAAAAAGCCATTGGCACTTTGTAGATTTTACGGTGCGTGCAGCTATTAATAAAGGTCTCAACAAACAACAGACCATTGGCTCGCATCACTTGAGTAACGCCATAAAATTTAATGCCTTGGGAATACCCACAATAGGCTTATTTACAGGTGGGGTGCACCAAAGAACTAAGAGGGAATACATATCTGTTCAACATATGGAAAAGGCTGTAGATTTTATCCAAGAATTAGTGTATAAGGCTAGTAAACAAAAAAAGGCTTCCAAATAGGAAACCTCTTATTATATAGAATTAAAGCTAAAATTCTTACTTTTTAGTCTTAATCGTCTGCGATAATTCGTGAGATATTGCTGACTTGTCAAATTTGAGTTTTCCCGCCATTGTCTCTATAACGACACTCTTGTTTTCATCTCCAAATTCAAGAACTTTACCGTGTAAGCCACTTTTCGTAATAACACGATCACCTCGCTTTAACTCTTCAACAAATTTCTTTTCGTCTTTCTGTCTCTTCACTTGTGGGCGAATCATAAAAAAATAAGCCACTACAAAGATTAAGATCAGTGGTAAAAACTGATTTAGCGCGTCCATTTAATTAGTTTGTCGTTTTAAAAGGAGCTTCGAATGTTCCGTTCTGCCTTGGTTGAATAAAAGCTTTGATGCGCAACATTTCAGTTCCAGTAGCGGTATTCGTATTTAGGGTAATACTTTTTGTAACCTGATTGGCACCTGTCCCGTTAAACTTAACCACTAAAGAAGCGCTTTCACCTGGAGCGATAGGCTGATTTTTGGGATATTCAGGAACCGTGCACCCACAAGAAGATTTTGCATCTGTAATAATCAATGGGGCATCACCTGTATTGGTAAACTCAAATATTTTTTCTTGAGGTGCTCCATAAGCGATTTGACCAAAATCATGTTCTTTTGATTCAAAACTCATAACTGGCACTTTAGCTTGTTGAGCATCGCGCTGAACTGCATTTTCCATATTTGCAGAA
>NZIQ01000024.1 GCA_002691685.1 Flavobacteriaceae bacterium
CCTGCGTATTCGATGACCAGATAATCAATTGATCCAGAGCTATCGGTATCATTAGAACCACCATAAGTTATACCTCCAACTTCTGCTGTGGCATTAACTCCTTCAGTAGTAGAAGCATCTCCTGCGATAACAAGCCCACCCCATGAACCTGGAGTTTCAGCGGCAGCAGTCATGATTACCGGTTGAGAAGCAGTTCCTTGGATATCAATCATTCCTCCTTTTTGTACTACAATATAAGTTGCTGTAGCTTCTGAACCTGAAGCAGCACTGATTCGAGTACCTGCTGGTATAGTTAAAGTTGCTCCAGACTCTACACTAGTTACCCCTTCTAAAAGGTAAGCAATATTAGCATCAAGAGTAAGGTCAGAACTTACTGTTGAAGGTAATACAAAGGTTTCTGTAGATTCAGCTCCTGCCCAGAAGAAATCACTAGCTCCTGTTGATGAAGAGTTATAATTCGCATTTGGATCTGAAGAAGCGCCATCGATTACGATATCATCGAATGAACCTTGAGAAGGATCTTTTAATTCAACGTTAGTTCCATAACCGGATAAAGATAAACCTGTTATTGTAGCTCCAGAGGCTTTTTTGAATTGTAATGCTGTTCCACCTACTGTTGAAATAGCTGTCAAATTGTTAAGTGTAGGATTGTTATTTACACCATCAGCTTCAACTGCAGTCGAGAAGTCTGCTGTATGAACAACATAAGCACCGTCTAAAGTTCCATTCCAACCTTCTGTCCAGTCAATAGCGTCATCTTCATTGTTTTCTAAATAAAAATTAGAGGCGTTAACTGTTCCACCGAAGAACTCAACACCATCATCTGTTCCTTTGGTAATGGCTACGTTAGAAATGCTAGTTCCTGAACCAACTGCATATAACGATAATCCGTTAAATTGTGATTCTGAATTAATTTGAGCACCAGCATATTCAATGATGAGATAATCGATTGCTCCTGAACTATCGGTGTCGTTTGATCCACCATAAATGATTCCGCCAACCTCTGCAGTTGCGTCAACACCTTCGGTAGTTGTGGCGTCACCTGCGATAACTAGACCACCCCAAGAACCTGGACTTGCCGAAGCAGCGGTCATAAGTACAGGATCGTTGGAAGTTCCTTGAACATCAATAGCACCACCTTTTTGTACTACTACGTAAGTTGCTGTCGATTCAGCTCCTGAGTCTGCAGTGATTTTAGTTCCTGCAGGTATGGTCAATGTTGCTCCAGCTTCAACGCTCAGTACACCGTCTAATAAATATTCTTTAGAACTGTCTAAAGTAAGATCTGAGCTAAGTTGTCCAGTAAGAACATTGACATTGTTTTGTTCTCCGTCAATCCAAGCGAAATCATCCCCATTTGTTGTTGAAGATAAGTAGGCTCCATCAGGTGATGAAGAAACTCCATCAATAACGATATCATCAAAAGAACCTTGATCTGGATCTTTTAATTGAACCTGTGTGTTATATCCTGTTAATGATAAACCATTAATAGTTGCACCTGACGATTTTTTAAATTGAAGTGCTGTTCCACCTACTGTTGAGACTGCAGTAACATTTTCAAGAGTTGGATTGTTATTTACACCATCTGCTTCAACTACAGTTGAAAAGTCAGCAGTGTGTAAAACATAAGCTGCGCTGAGAGCTCCATTCCATCCCTCTGTCCAATCAATGGCATCATCTTCATTATTTTCAAGGTAGAAGTTAGAAGCGTCAACTGTTCCACCAAAGAACTCTACACCATCGTCTGTACCATTTAAAATAGCAACATTAGAAATTGATGTAGCATCTCCGACTGCATATAGTGATAATCCATTGAATTGTGACTCAGAATTGATTTGAGCACCCGCATATTCAATTACGAGGTAATCAATAGAACCAGAATCGTCATTGTCATTTGAACCTCCGTAAATGATTCCTCCAACTTCTGCAGTTGCGTCAACACCTTCTGTAGTCGAAGCGTCTCCTGCTATAACAAGACCACCCCAAGAACCTGGAGTATTAGCGTTAGAAGTCATAATTACTGGGTTTGAGGCGGTACCTTGAACATCAATCATTCCTCCTTTTTGAATCACAACATAAGTTGATACAGCATCACCTGTCTCTAAATCAGCAGTTATAGTTGTTCCTGCTGGTATTGTTAAAGTCGCACCTGATTCTACACTGTACGTGCCACTTAAAAAATAAGTTTTAGTTGCATCAAGGGTTACATTCGAAGATGTTGAACCTGAAAGAACAACAACATTCGAAGAGTTTCCTCCTGCCCAAGCAAATTGATTAGTGTCTAAAGTTGATGTCGCATAACTTGCTGAATCGTCTGCGTCAGCACCATCAATTTGAATATTAGTGAAGCTACCTTGATCAGGATCTTTCAATTCTACTTTGGTATCGAAACCAGTAAGAGTGAGCCCTGCGACAGTTGCGCCTGAAGCTTTTTTAAATTGAAGGGCTGTTCCTCCAACTGTAGAAACTGCTGTCAAGTTATTTAATGTTGGATTGTTGTTAACTCCATCAGCCTCAACAGCTGTAGAAAAGTCCGCGGTGTTTAATACATAAGCCCCGTCTAATGTTCCATTCCATCCCTCAGTCCAATCAATGGCGTCGTCTTCATTGTTTTCTAAATAAAAGTTAGAAGCTGAAACTGAACCACCGAAAAACTCAACACCATCATCAGTTCCATTTACAATGGCTACGTTTTCTATTGAAGTTCCTGATCCAACAGCGTATAGTGATAAACCGTTGAATTGAGATTCTGAATTAATCTGAGCTCCTGCATATTCAATTACTAAATAGTTGATTGAACCAGAATTGTCGTTATCAGTTGATCCTCCATAAACAATTCCACCTACTTCGGCTGTAGCATTTGAACCTTCAGTAGTTGAAGCGTTACCTGCAATCACAACTCCACCCCAAGAACCTGGCTGGCCAGAAGCAGAAGTCATGACAACTGGATTACCTGCATTTCCTTGAATGTTTAATGTACCACCTTGTTGTACAACTAAGTAATTTTGAGTGTTGTCTGCTCCATTAGCGGTAATCGTTGTCCCAGCGGGGATTGTGAGCGTCACTCCAGAAGGCACACTTAAAACACCTGTCAATTGATAAGATACTGTTGCATCTAGTGTAGTGTTTTCTTCGAGTTCTCCAACAAGTGTATTGTTTACTGGGCAAGCATTTGAACATGTGCCACCACAATCAATACCTTCTTCACCAGGATCTTGTACACCATTGGTACACAAATCAACTGGTTCTGGTCCGGGATCATTATCATCTCTTTTACAACTTGTAACTACAAGTGTCAATGATGATAAAAAAATCATTGAAAATTTCAGAATTCTAGTTTTCATAAATAGCTAATTAATAATTAAGGGTTTGATGTTAAAAGTTTAATGATAGGCCGAGGCTGATTGTTCGGCCTAGTTTATAGGATTGTACTGTTATTTCTTTCTCTTCTCGAGGGAGTTTAATGCGTTCTTCTATTGGAACACCGTCAAGTCTTGCTCTATTGATTTCTCTGTAGTTTTGGAGTATGTTTTGTGTTTGTTTGACGACAGGATTTAGTAAGTTTCTCGCAACAAACTGCAGTTGAATACCACTTCCGAATTCCTTAGATACAATACCGTCAAGAAGTACAAATCCTTTTTCAAGGATTGCAGAGTCATAATTATAGTCTCTCGTATTTTGATCTGTAGGCACCCCTAAAGCAAATACTTTATCGGAAGCATAATTTCCAGAGAGCGCAGCAGAAAATGGACGTTCTCCAAGTGTTGTATAATTAAAACTTGCATTGACAATATAGTCAGCAGCTCCCTGAAGGTCAACACTGTTAAAATTGCTGTATTTGAAGCTTCGAACTAAATTACCTTCTTCATTGTAAATTTCTTTTAAATCTTGTTTGGTCCACATTCGTGTAGCATTCAAAACCATAGTTAGTTTGTGACCTCCAATCACATCGAGATCATCAGCATCCATAACAGTTTTTTCAATCAGATTTAGTCTAGATTCTACTTCTAAGCCAAGAACTCTTGCTCGATCTGCCGAGTTGAAATAAGAAAATACTCCAGCTGATCCACGATCTCTAACTCTGTTTATCGGGTCTGATATGTTTTTGTAAAAAGCGGCTAAAGAAAAAAGCTGATCATTTGAAGGAAATGTCTCGTATTTCAAATCAAAATTCACGTCAGTAGATGCTGTTAAATCTGGATTACCACGTGTGATTTGCCCCGTTGGTGAAACGTATTCAAAGGGAGAGATTTCTTTGAATTCAGGTAGGGTGATGGTTTTTGAAAATGCGGCTCTAAAGGCTGATTTATCGTTCAAACTTCTACGAATATTTATACTTGGATAGATCTTATCGTATTTCTGTTTACTTACACCTACTCGTGGAAATAAGTTCCCGATATCATAATTTACCGAGATTTCATCTCTTTGAAACCTTGTTCCAATATTGACATTCCACACCTCATCTCCAATATTTAGATTGTGATAGGCTGCTTGAGAACTTAACTTTCCGGTATAGATATCTTTATTTTCTCCTAACTCATTTTCTCCAAGTATGTTTAACTGTAAGGTTCCATTATCAAAATTTTCTTTGGTAAAAATGGCTCCTAAATCATCTATTGAAGTTGGATAGATAGGATTGCTATTGTTGGCAATTTCAACTCCGATAAATTCTGAAGAGAAATTTCTTGTTTTATCCCTAAATGAAATACCATAGTCTAAAGTGAATCTAGATTCTTCGGAGTCTTCACTTTCTTGGTTGCTGAAATTTATTGAATGATTGATGCGTCCATTAAACTCTTCATCATCAATTAATTGTGCTGATTTACGTTGTTGAAACCCCCCTGTAAAACCCAATTGAACATCAAAATCGGGTTGAACGTCATTGGGGTCAAAGTTGATTTCGTTTCGTATTCTGTTAGGCTCGTCTGCATAAAGTAAGTTGTACCCAACTGCCCAATCAATAGTGTTTTTGTCATTAATTCTGTGAAGACCAGATAATTGACTTACATAAACTGTTGTTTGTTTTGTGTTCTGGTCGCGTATAAATTGAAACAAACCATCGTCTGGGTCTGACTCTTCGAAAATTGTAGAAAGACCGTCTCTACCTCCTTCAAATACGTTTTCGCTTAATTTATTGATGACAAAATTGCTAGATTTTAATTTGTGCTTTTCATTGATATACCAAGTAATGTCGGCTAGAGCTGAATTGACAAACTTGGTTTCGTAGGTATTAGCATCTGTGATCGTGTCGTCGATAAAATTAGATCTAAATTGTTTGAAGACACCTGATTTGAACCCATGAGAGCGGGAATTTGAACCAGACAACAATAGCGCTAATTTGTTATTAAAAAACTTTTTGCCTAGAGACATAGAAGCTGAATAATCAATAGGATTATCAAATTGAACTGTGTTCCAATCTTGGCCGGCTATTTGTCCTTCTAAATCGTCTGTAAAATTTAGATATCCAAATTGACTGTCATTATAATTAGGAGAAACTTTAAAATTTTCAAAAACACCGTCTTGTGCAACATTTGAATTCACACCCGTTGAAAGGCTGAAGGAAATAACACTTGATTCGTTTAGTTCTCTAGAATTAATATTTATCGATCCTGAAGATTGATCCGCGGAGGTTGAGACATTATAGGTTTTTTGAATACTGACTGATTTGATGAAACGAGCCGGAAACAGCGATAGGTCGATATTCTTTTTTTCAACATCATCCGAAGGAACAGGAAGACCATTTAGTGTGGTAACCAGATAACGATCACCTAATCCTCTAACAAAAATATCTCCTGATGATTCTGAAGAAGTGACGCCAGATATTTTTTGTGTTGCGGCCGAGGCGTCAGAAACGGCAAATTTCGCCATTTCTCTAGCACCTATACTTTCTTTAATTTCAACGGCTTTTCGCTGGTCTAATAAAAGAGCAACCTCTGAATCTTTCCTTGCAACTGTGGTTACGACAACCTCTTCTAGAGCTACTCCCGCGGAGGCGGATAGAGGAACGTTGATATTAGTGACCTTGCCGGCTACAATTTCAACATTTGGGATTTCAACCGTTTCATAACCTAGATAAGAATACACAACAGTGTAAGTCCCAGGAACAAGTCCTGCAATTTCATATAAACCATCAAAGTCAGAAGTTGTTCCAGTGGTTGTTCCTTTAATTAAAATATTTGCAAAGGCAAGAGGTTCATTATTTAGCTCTGCATCTAATAGTTTTCCAACAACCCCTCCTGTTTCTTGCGCAAAAGCAAAAAATACGGTTAGTTGAAAAAACAGCAGGCTTATTACTTTTTTAATCATAATTCATTAAACATTAAACTATGCAAATAACGGCTTACTACTAAAACAAGGGGTTAGAGGTGTTTTAATTCAAGGTTTTATTAACTTTATACAAATGTTAAGAGATTAAATTACTGTTAACAGAAAGTCCTACTACGTTATAAATTCTATTTTTGATTAGGTCAAAACATACTCAAATGAGCACTGAAAACAAGGATGTCAAAATATTATTAGTAGATGACGAACCAGACATCTTAGAAATTATTGGTTATAATCTTAATTTGGAAGGATACCAAGTTTTTACTGCTAAAAATGGTGTAGAAGCAATTTCAAAAGCTAAGAAGAAGATGCCCCATCTTATTATTTTAGACGTGATGATGCCTGAAATGGATGGGATTGAAGCTTGTGAAGCGATAAGACAAATTAAGGGTTTAGAGGATACAATTATTACATTTTTAACTGCTAGAGGTGAGGATTATTCGCAGTTGGCTGGTTTTGATGCTGGAGCAGATGACTATATCACAAAACCAATAAAACCCAAGGTTTTGATGTCAAAAGTTAAAGCACTTCTTCGTAGAAAAAAAGAAGTTACTCAGTCTGATGCTGAAATTACTCAAGTAGGGGACATTGTTATCGATAGAGAAGAGTATAAAATCATTAATAAAGGAGAGGAGCTCGTTTTACCACGTAAAGAATTCGAACTACTTGCCTTACTGACTTCTAAGCCCAACAAAGTATTCAAAAGAGAGGTGATTTTAGAAAAAGTTTGGGGAAATGAAGTTGTTGTAGGAGGTCGCACTATAGATGTACATATTCGAAAACTCCGCGAAAAAATAGGTGAAGAGCACTTCAAGACTGTTAAAGGAGTTGGATATAAATTTGTCGAAAACTAAATGTTTGATCAACTCAAAGATTCTTTTAAAATCGCGCTGCGTTTATCTTTTTGGATAAGTTCTCTTTTCGCTCTTTTATTATTTATTGTTTTTAAAATCGCTGGATTAAAGGAGTTCACTTTAATTCCAATTAGTTCTTTTTTGGGTTTTTTTATTTCCTTATGGGTTATCAATTACAATGCAGAAAAGTATATCGTAAGGACGATAAAACAATTGTATAACAACGTTTCGCTTTTAGAAAACTCAGACTTTAGAAATTTGAGTGTTACTGCAGATATGGATTCCTTGAGAAGTGAAATTGAAAATTTTGCAGAAGGCAAGAAAATCGAAATCGAAACCTTAAAAATCAAAGAGGAGTATCGTAAAGATTTTATCGGAAATGTGGCGCACGAACTCAAAACACCTCTTTTCACTGTACAGGGTTATTTGCTAACCCTCCTAGATGGGGCAATGGATGATAAAAAGGTCAGAAAAAAGTATTTGGACCGGGCCAATAAAAGCGTTGAACGCCTATTACATATTGTAAGGGACTTAGATGATATCACACGACTAGAATCTGGATCGACGACTATGAATTTCAGTGATTTCAATGTTATTCACCTTATTGAAAACACCTTTGAAATGCTCGAAATGGAAGCACAAAAAGCTGCAGTGAATTTGATTTTAGACAAGGATTACAGTGAAGCAGTTATGGTTTACGCTGATGAAGAGAAAATCGAACAGGTTTTGTATAATTTGATTCAAAACAGCATTAAATATGGGAGTTTTGAGGGTACTACAGAAGTTAGTGTTGAAAACTTAACTGCCAATAAAATTGTGGTTCGTATTACCGATAATGGTGAGGGTATTCCAGAAGTTCATCTATCTCGATTATTTGAACGATTTTATCGGGTAGATCAGAGTGGAAGTCGCAAAGAAGGAGGTTCTGGGTTAGGGTTATCTATCGTGAAACACATCGTTGAAGCCCATGAAGAAAAAATATTTGTAGAAAGCGAACTTGAACTGGGCTCTGAGTTCTCTTTTACCCTTCAAAAAGCTTCATTGAACAGTGAGGTCCAGTCTATGGATTCTGAAAAAACAGAAAGTCCCTCGTAATCTTCTACCCGATCTAAGTCGGTCAAACTAAAATCGTTTTGAGAACAGAAAGGCACTATTTTTAGCGCATCGAGTCTTTCGGCCAGATATTCCTGTTCGTATTGCCCTGGAGTTGGAATAAAAAAGGCCTTTTTACCAAGCTTAGCCAGATCCATTACAGTGGTGTATCCAGATCGACATAAAATCAGCTTAGACTGCTTTAAATGACGCTCCAATTCTTCAGATTGCATAAAATTTACTTTCTGGATTGTATTGCTTTCATTTGCAGTTGTGAAGCTCTTTTGTTCTGTTTGAATTTTACCTTGAATAAAAGTGATTTTCCCTTTAAAATTAGTTAACTCATCAAGTAGTTGTTCTTCGAGTAAGGTTCTTTGTGGTTCAGGTCCTGATAACAATACCATGAGGTCAATGCTTTCTTTTTGAGCTGAAGGCGTGAACCTAGACAATGGACCTAGATACCTCATTTGGTCTAATTTTTTTTTGAGGTGGCCTAGTTTACCCGTTAAATTGGGCTCATGCTCAAAATCGGGTACCCAAATAAAATCGTACTTTTTAAATATGCGTCTATGCCACCAAGATGATAGAGCTGTGGTTGCTCCAGATAGCACATTCAGCTGATGTGTAATGAATACATTGGGAACTTTATTGGAATAAACACCAAGTCGATTATCTGAAATTAATCCGTCA
Source organism: Flavobacteriaceae bacterium (assembly GCA_002691685.1). Classification (GTDB taxonomy): domain Bacteria; phylum Bacteroidota; class Bacteroidia; order Flavobacteriales; family Flavobacteriaceae; genus UBA3478. The sequence goes on from NZIQ01000024.1 coordinate 8,961, forward strand.
ATATTTTCTTTTTCAATGATTTGTTCTACTTCTTTTCGCTCCTTTCTCATAGCATTGAAAACCTTGTGTGAATTCAAAAGCATTTTGAGTTTAAAGAGATGTGCTTTGGTCGCGTATTCAATTTGATAAGAACTCAATTCATAAGAAATAAGTTCCGGAAATTCCTTTTGAAGCAATTTTAGAGCAACCCCATCAGAAGCCAGAACAACTTCAAAGTGATTCTCGAGTAAAGCCTTAATAATTGGAACACATCTGGTGGCGTGTCCTAAGCCCCAGTTTAAGGGTGAGACCAATATTTTTTTTGAAGAAGCCTTCATATGCGGTGAGGTTCTTAATATTTTTGTGAGCTAAAATTAAGGATTTGGGAAGTAAAAATAAGTTAAGGCGATTTAAAGAAAATGAAACCTTTTTGAATCTCATTCAACCCACTCGTGAAGAATTAGTAAGTGACATTAGCTTAAAAGGAAACTGGAAGGATGAATTCAAAAACGACAATCCTATCGTACTTGAATTGGGATGCGGTAAAGGGGAATACACTTTGGCTTTGGCAAAAGAATTCCCGAAGATAAATGTCATTGGTATAGACATTAAAGGAGCTCGTTTGTGGCGAGGTGCTAAAACAGCAATAGAAACTGGGCTTGAGAATGTTCGTTTTTTACGAACCCAAATTGAATTGCTTCCACAGGTATTTGACACTTCTGAAATCAGTGAAATATGGATCACATTTCCTGATCCTCAAATTAAGTTTAAACGCCAGAAGCACAGATTAGTAAATCTAAAATTCCTGAACATGTATAAAGCGCTCCTCAAAGAGGATGGGCTTATTCACTTGAAAACGGACTCTGAGTTTTTACATGGCTACACTCTGGGGCTTCTGCAGGGATTAGAAAAAGAAATAGTATATTCCAACCACGACATTTATCGATTAGAGGGTAGTCCTGAAATTGTGACAAGTGTTCAAACATTTTATGAAAAACAATATTTAGAATCTTTTAAACCTATTACCTATCTTCAATTTAGACTCTGATTATATCGTACAACTCGTACTGTTGTTTTTCGCCACTTATGCAGCTGCATTTATGGCCACTGCGCCACCGGGGCTTCTGAATTTAAACGCGGCGAAAATTAGTGTAGACAAAGGAAAGAAAAGTGCCTTATGGTTTGTGGCAGGAGTCAATTTGACCATTGCGATTCAAGCGTTATTAGCTATACAGATTTCAAAGTTTTTATTTCGCAATCCTGAGGTTATTCAGCTCATTTTAAAAGTAGCCATTAGTATATTTTTTCTTTTGTCGATTTATTTCTTCACCAAGAAAACAAAGACGAAAAAAATAAAGGTCAAACGCAAGAATAATTTTTTCAAAGGCATATTACTAGCTACTTTAAATATTTTGACTATTCCCTATTATAGCGGGGTGCATGCCATGTGGACTTCTTCGGGATGGGTTCGTTTTGAAGCAGCCGATATGATCACTTTTGTATTAGCCGTTTGTCTTGGAACCTTTACGGTTTTATACGCTTATGTCTTTTTGTTTATTCGTGCGAGTCATCAAAATTCATTTTTCTCGAATAAATCCAATGCTATTATTGGGTTTATGATGTTGGTGTTAATGGTGATAAGTTTGTTCAGATTGCTTTATGGATGAAACAAAGTTCAATTGACTTCTTTAAAAAAGTATATGAGGTTGTCGCCCAAATCCCAGAAGGTCGTGTAACTTCTTATGGCGCAATCGCCCGATATCTTGGAATGCCTCGATCTTCAAGAATGGTGGGATACGCAATGAATAATTCTCACAATTTAAATATTCCTGCACATCGTGTAGTTAATCGAAATGGGTTACTTACCGGCAAGCACCATTTTCCCGGTACTACATTAATGCAACAGCTCTTAGAAAATGAGGGAATTCAGATTAAAGACGATCAGGTAGTCGGCTTCAAAGAAGTATTTTGGGACCCCGTATGTTTAGCACAATAGCTTGCTATAAAGAAGTTTAATATATTTTATCTTTGTCCTAACAAAGATTGCGTTCTTTTATGAAAAAAGATGAGATTATATCAGCTTTAAAAACCATTTCTGTTCCAGGAGAGGGGCAAAATATGGTGGAGAGTGGTGCGGTCACCAATGTTCAAGTTTTTGGTGATGAAGTAGAGGTTGATATCACGATAAATAACCCTAGCCTTCAGGCTAAAAAAAAGACCGAGGTAGCCATTTTACAGACCATCCACGAAAAGGTTTACGAAAAGGCAAAAATAAAAGTCAATCTCAAGGTAGTTGCAAGAGAACAAGAAAAACCACAAATTAAAGGAAAGCCCATAGCGGGAATCAAAAATATCATTGCTGTTGCCTCTGGAAAAGGAGGAGTCGGAAAGTCTACGATTACTGCGAATTTAGCAGTTTCACTTACTCAAATGGGTTTTGAAGTAGGAATTTTAGATGCAGATATTTACGGGCCATCAATACCCATAATGTTTGACGTCGAAAATGAAAAACCTTTGGCCGTAACTGTTGATGGAAAATCGAAAATGAAGCCTATTTCTAATTATGGCTTAAAAATTTTGTCCATTGGATTTTTTACCAAACCAGATCAAGCAGTAATATGGAGAGGGCCTATGGCTTCTAAAGCGCTCAACCAAATGATTTTTGACGCACACTGGGGCGAATTAGACTTTTTATTAGTGGATTTGCCGCCTGGAACGGGGGATATTCATTTGAGTATTTTACAGTCTTTACCCATCACAGGAGCTGTGGTTGTGAGTACTCCTCAAACTATTGCATTGGCAGATGCGCGAAAAGGAATTGCGATGTTTCAGCAAGAGTCTATTGACGTACCTGTTTTAGGTGTTGTTGAGAATATGGCTTACTTTACGCCAGAAGAGCTTCCAGACAACAAGTACTATATCTTCGGAAAAGATGGGGCTAAAAATTTAGCAGAAGATATGGATATAGCACTTCTTGGTCAGGTTCCAATTGTTCAGAGCGTTAGAGAAGCTGGTGATATAGGAAGGCCTGCGGCTTTTCAATCAGATACGCTCATTGCAAAGTCTTTTAAAACTCTTACCCAAAATACAGTTTCTCAGCTGGTAAAGCGAAACGAAGATTTACCTCCAACTGAAGTGGTTAAAATTACAACTATGGCAGGTTGCGCACCTGTAAAATCCAATAAATCATGACAACAATTGAACTAACTAAAAAAATTGAAAAGGCACTTGAAGAGATTCGTCCATTTTTGCAAAATGACGGGGGTGACATCGAATTGGTTTCTATAGATGAAAACAAGGCAGTAACTGTTCGCCTTCTGGGAAATTGCGTGAGTTGTACGGTCAATCAAATGACCTTGAAAAGTGGAGTTGAATTGACGATTAAAAAGTACGCTCCCGAAATTGAAAATGTTTATAATGTTCAATAAGAGAAAAAATTCAAAATGATTCAGACTGATATTTTAATTATTGGTGCTGGACCAACAGGCTTATTCGCTGTATTTGAGGCAGGCCTATTAAAATTGAAATGCCATATTATCGATGCGCTTGCTCAGCCAGGAGGCCAATTGTCAGAACTTTATCCCAAAAAGCCTATCTATGATATTCCAGGTTACCCTGAAGTAGGGGCTCAGGAATTAGTCGATAATTTAATGGAACAAATCAAGCCCTTTCAACCTGGATTTACACTAGGTGAACGGGCTGAAAAGATTACTAAAATCGATGAAAACCATTTTGAGGTAGAAACAGATAAAGGCACTATTCACAGGGCCGCAGTTGTTGCTATTGCTGGAGGTTTAGGCAGTTTCGAACCTCGAAAACCACAATTGCCGAATATCGAACAATTTGAAGATAAAGGGTTGCTATACATGGTCAAAAACCCCGCTCAATTTAAAGATAAGCGAGTAGTTATTGCAGGAGGAGGTGATTCGGCTTTGGATTGGAGTATTTACTTGAGTGATATCGCTTCTGAGGTCGTCTTGGTACACCGAAGAAACGAGTTTAGAGGAGCGCTTGACAGTGTAGAAAAAGTACAAGATTTGAAATCATCGGGTAAAATAAAATTATACACCCCTTATGAGGTAACCAAAATCGAAGGAGATACCCAGCTGAAATCGCTTAGGTTAAAGAGCAATCAGACCGAGACTGAATTAAATCTCGAAACCAACTTTTTTATTCCGTTGTTTGGATTAACACCGAAGCTAGGTCCAATAGCCAATTGGGGTTTAGAAATTGAGAAGAATGCTATTAAAGTAGATAATACACTGGATTATCAAACGAACATTCCAGGGATTTACGCTATTGGAGATGTGAATACTTATTCGGGTAAATTAAAATTAATTCTTTGTGGTTTTCACGAGGCAACTCTAATGTGCCAAAGTGCTTTCGCCCGAATACATCCAGAGAAGCGAAATGTTTTAAAATACACTACTGTAGGAGGTGTCAACGGATTTGACGGTTCTGTTAAACAAGCTCCTAAAGCAGTAGTTAAGACAATTGATTGATGGTGAGTAACGAGGTCCAAATTCAGATTACAGATAGAAATGGCACTTCGCATGAAGTCATGGCACCTACCGATTTAAACATGAATTTAATGGAGGTGATTCGGTCATTTGAATTGGCCGAAGAGGGCACAGTTGGCATATGTGGCGGAATGGCGATGTGTGCTTCTTGTCAATGTTATATTCTTTCCAATCACGATCTGCTTACTCGAGGAGACGAAGAAGAAGCCATGTTGTCCGAAGCTTTTCACGTTCGGGAAAACTCAAGGTTATCTTGTCAAATTCCGATTAGCGAAGCACTTGAAAATCTTCATATTGAAATTGCTCAAGAAGATTAAATTTTAGCTTGCTTGGTGTACAATTCTTTATATTTTCCATCTTGCGCTAAGAGCTCTTCGTGTGTTCCGCGTTCCGCGATTTCTCCTTGGTCAACGACTAAAATTTGATGTGCATCTTTAATGGTGCTCAAACGGTGGGCGATAACTAATGTCGTTCGTCCTGAGGTCAATTTTTTGAGCCCTTCTTGTATAAAGTGTTCACTTAATGAATCTAGATTCGAAGTAGCTTCATCCAGAAGTAATATTTTAGGATTTGCAAGAATTGCTCTAGCAATGGCAATGCGTTGCTGTTGTCCTCCTGACAACTTTACTCCGCGCTCACCTATTTTAGTTTGTACACCTTCTTTGAGTTCTTTTGTAAATTCATCAACGTGTGCAACTTTGATGGCATTTTCAAACTCATTATCACTACAATTCGGATTGGCAAATTTAATGTTGTCTTCTATGCTGCCATCAAAAAGAAATTCATCTTGAAGCACTACACCTAAGTTCTTTCGATAGGCACTGAGATCTAAGTAGTTCAAATCAACGCCGTCTATACTGACCTCACCTTGATCGGCAGTAATAAATCCTGCGGCCAGAGCGAATATGGTAGATTTGCCTGAACCAGAACTTCCCACTAGGGCAGTAACCTTACTAGGAGGTACTTCAAAATTGATATTTTTTAAGGTAGGTCTATCTTTTTCATAAGAAAAGTTCACCTGTTTAAAACGCAAATGTCCCTCAATATCCGTTAATACTTTTTTTCCTTTTTGTAAGTCTTCTTCGCTAGGGGTTTCCATAAGTTCTTTGGTACGCTCAAGACCGGCAAATGCTTCTGTAATTTCTGATCCAATAGCGGTTAATTGAATGATGGGACTCAACATTAATCCAAGCAAAAAAGTAAATTGTAAAAACTCACCAATGCTGAGCTCTTCATTCATAATTAAAAATCCACCAACCCCCATGATGGTTGTGGTCACAATTCCTATAATGATCGAAGATGAACTTTGAATAATGGCCATAAATGTCATCGACTTTCTGATGTTACCAAAAAGAGATTGAACGCCTTTTTCAAAAATGGATTTTTCAAAAGACTCTGCATTGAAACCTTTAATTACACGAATTCCAGAGATGCTCTCATTCAATCTTCCAGATACACTTGCTTCAATTTTTCTCCGCTCTTTATATACAGGCCGAACCTTGGAAAATGCTTTTTTGGATATTAAGCCCACGACAAGCATGGGAATAATACAACCTAATGTCAATTTAATATTGACGTTTACCAATAGAGAAAAGGCGACTATAGCGGTAAAAATGGCTCCGATAAGTTGAACTAAGCCTGTGCCGATTAAATAGCGTACGCCTTCTACATCGTTCATGACTCTCGAGACTAAAGCCCCTGATTGGTTTTCTTTGAAAAAATGTATGGGTAATTCAAGTAGTTTTTGCTGTACTTGAATTCTCAATTCTGAGATGACGTATTGCGCCTGAATACTGACTAGTTTAGTCAATAAAAACGAGGTAATGGCTTGAATAATTAGGGCAGCCAAAACAAAGACAATAAGATTCGTAAGTAATTGAATGTCATCGTTTGGAATGACCTCGTCCATCATTTGTTTGACCGCAGTGGGCGCCACAAAGGAGGACCCTTTACTGATAAATATAAGAACTAGTCCTACGGCTAAAACTTTTAAACGCGGACGAATGATTTCTTTGAAGGCAATCTTAAGGGAGTATTTCTCTTTCATGTGCTACAAAAATAAGGTCTTCTTTTGCAAGAATTAAGCAGCGTACTTCAAGTTTGTGCTTTAGTCCTTAAAATAGTACCTTACTTTATCACTTAAATACTATTTTATGAGACCTATCTTGTTAGTTCTGACATCGATAATTCTTAGTTTTTCATCATGTTCTACTAAAGAAGGTGATTTCAGTGAAGAGCGACGCTTTGAAGAAATCGCAAGCAGAGTCACCATTGTTAGAGATAGTTTCGGTGTACCTCACATCTATGGAGAAAGCGACGCAGATACCATCTTTGGTATGCTCTATGCGCAATGTGAAGATGATTTTAATCGGGTAGAACAGAATTACATCTGGGCAACCGGAAGACTAGCTGAGGTTGAAGGCGAATCAGCTATATACAGCGATCTACGCGCTAATATGTTCATGACTCAAGATGAGGCGGAACAAATGTATGATAACAGCCCTGAAGACGTAAAGCAATGGTGTCAGGCTTTTGCTGATGGAGTGAATTATTATTTAATGACACATCCAGAAGTACAACCCCGACTTTTGACCAAATTTGAACCCTGGATGCCGCTCTATTTTAGTGAGGGCTCGATAGGTGGTGATATCGAACGTGTTTCGACTCGAAAAATCAAGTCTTTTTACGAGCAAGATTCTAATCAAGACTTAGCTTATGCATCGATGGACGCCGATCTTGTTCAATTTGAAGAACCTCAGGGTTCCAATGGTATTGCTTTAGATCCTTCAATGACCGAAAGCGGTAACGCCATGCTTTTGATTAATCCGCATACCTCTTTTTACTTCCGAGGTGAACTTCAAATGAAGAGTAATGAAAACTTAAATGCATATGGAGCGGTAACTTGGGGACAATTTTTTATCTACCAAGGATTTAATGAACACACGGGCTGGATGCATACTTCCACCTATACAGATGTCATAGATGAATTTAAAGAAGACATCATCACTAAAAATGACAAGTTGTATTACAAGTACGGAGAGGAATTAAGAGAGGTAATAGTTCTCAAAGTACCATTAAAATATAAAACTGATGAAGGTGTACAACAAAAGACCTTCACTGTTTATAGAACTCATCACGGACCGATAACCCATATAGAAGAAGATAGTTGGGTAGCTACAGCTATGATGTGGGATCCTGTAAATGCGCTTAAACAATCTTTTGAACGCACTATTCAGTCCGATTATAAAGGGTTTCGTCAGATGATGGATTTTAAAACGAATTCATCTAACAATACCGTATATGCCGATTCAGAAGGAAATATCGCCTATTTTCACGGTAATTTCATCCCTAAACGAGACGTTAAATTTGATTATACCAAACCCGTTGATGGTACTAACCCTGCAACAGATTGGAATGGATTGCACGATGTTGAAGATCATATCAAGTTATTGAATCCTTCTGTGGGCTGGCTACAAAATTGTAATTCTACTCCATTTACAGCAGCGGATATCGATAGTCCCAAAGTTGAAAATTACCCGTACTACATGAGTACGGCACCGGAAAACTTTAGAGGGATTCATGCGATTGAGTTACTAAAAAATACTAAAAAGTTGACTATTGATGGTCTTATTGATTTGGCCTATGACAATCGACTACCTGCTTTCGAACTGCTAATTCCAGGACTAATAAAGGCATTTGATGCGAATCCAAACGAGGTCTATAAGAAAGAGATTACTTATTTAAGAAACTGGGACTATAGAACTACTGAAAGCTCTATTGCAATGACTTTGGCTCATTTTTATGCCACGACTTATATGAGATATGGAGATCGCCCCAAAGGTTTATCATTTATGGAGCTATTTCGTCATTGGGCAGAGGATTCTTCCTTAGAAGAGCGAAGATCTATCTTTTATAAGACGGTAGATGAATTACGTACTTCTTTTGGGAATGCCGTTCTTGAATGGGGAGAAGTCAATCGTTTTCAGAGAGTAGATGGAGCGATTCGTCAAGCTTTTTCAGATAGTTTACCAAGTACTCCAATAGGTTTAGGAAGTGGACGATGGGGAGCACTTGCTGCTTATGGTGCTCGCTATCACAACAACACTAAAAAGATTTATGGTACAAGGGGAAATAGTTTTGTTGCTGTAGTAGAATTTGGCGAGCGATTAAAAGCGAAGAGTTTATTAGCTGGTGGACAAAGTGGAGATCCTGAAAACCCTCATTTCAATGACCAAATTGAGGCGTATCGAACAGCTGATTTTAAAGAGGTTTCTTTTTATGACGAGGATGTAATGAGATCGGCAGAACGCATTTATCATCCTGGGGATTAGTGAATAATTTATTCCAGCCTATCAGGTGTTTTCTCTTTGTAGATCATCATATTGGCTTTACTTCCAGTAGATAAAAACCAATTGTTCCCCATCAGTATTTCATTTTCTTTGTTTAGAGCGACTAATTGAGCAGTGTTGAGTCCAGCATAGCCTTGATTTAAAGCTCTAAATTCAATGCTATTAAACCCTTCTTTTAGTTTGATTTGAAGCGTTTTATAACTGCCACTTAGCAATGTGTTATAAGACACAATTTCATCGTTGACCAAAATCATAATCCGGTCTCCATCAATCTCCCCGTGATCTCTGAAGGCTACACCAACAATTGAATCTCTTGTTTTGAAATCACCCAGGTACATGTCACCAGCGGGTAATTGACTATTGTTTCTTTCCGAAAGGGCAATATTCGTATCAATCTTTAAATCAAATCCCGCTTGTTTGAGATTTGTGTTGGGCATCATAGAAGGTTTTTTCTCTTCTTTACTGATGAGGTTTTTGTCAATGACTGAAGGAATTTTGAGTAAACTTCCGCTATTGTTTGAAGATTTAAAATCTAAATTATTGTTCGTTCCAATTTCTATAGGACGAGTGAGTGGTATATCTCCTTGTGCCCAAGTATGTTGACTTGAGACTATCAAAAGTATAAGACCAAATAACCTAAGAGTCGTTTTCATTCCTTTTCTTTAATCGGTAAAAAGATTTCTGCCTTCCATCGCATGGAATTTCCTCCGTAGTTGGGATTATTGTGAAATATTTCAATAGGAGTTTCTTCAACTTCTATGCCATTTTTCTCTGCGTAATTCAGCAATGCGTACCATGCACGGTCTGAATTGATGTAATTGCCATTAAAAATAGCTTTTAGCGCTTTTTTACCAAAAAAACGCTTGTACTTGATTTCTGGATGAACAATTAATTTTTCGTTGCGAACTACAGGATATCCGAATCTCAAATGTATGCTATCATGTGCTCTATCCCATTTGGTGATTTCTATAAAGGGATAACCTTTAAGCTCAATCCCGTTCTCAACTACAAATCCTTCAAGTAAGGGTAGTTGACGCATCATCTGAGCAGCTTTAGAATACTGCTTTGATTTTGACTCGATATACGCAGTGTATGTGGTGGGCATCTCGACTTCACCAATAATTTCGACTTTAAAAGAGTTTTTGTGCTCTACAAGTTTAGCGTAAAAATCTAATACGGTTTTTTTAGCCCTCTTTTTTAAATCGGTATCAGAGTAGAAAAGTGTACTTAACCTGTTGCTTATACTATGCCTAGGGTCATTGATATAGACCTTTACATTCGTAAGTGAATCGTGAACCTGATCTAAACTCCATTGGTAAACATGAGTAGAGTCTGCGAATTGAAATTCTTGTCTCAAACTGAGCATAGATCCCTCTTGTTCAATTTCTTTTGCATTTGGATTTGCGCTGCTCCAAATTTTTAAAGTTTGGTTGATAGTTCCTGGCAGAGCAGGAGCTTGAAATCTAATGATATAATCTGCTGGCCATAAAATAAAATATCCAAGTGATACAATTCCAAGTAAGCTCAAAATTCCGAGAACAAGTTTATTCCTTAGTGACATGATTTATTTCATTTTAACATTTTGCGTTACCCATCGACCTATGCTTTTTCCTTGGGTAAGCCCTAAGTCTACTGCTGAACGGTAGTGGATTCCTCCATACATTCTACTGATGGCAGCTTCTGCAGCTGCCTGGTTAAATGAGGTATATGATCTAATCGGAAGTCCATACGGTACTTCTGTATCATCTGTAAAGGCAAAATCATCTCCAAATAAGGTAGTTAATACCGTTGATGCCGCTCCAGAAACTACACTGTGTCCACTGGTGTACTCTGGAAAAGGTGGTGTTTGAAGAATGGGCTGCCAAGAGTCATCAATATGCTGATTGATTAGCGTTTCAGGACGAATTAAATTGGATCTGTATTTTTCGTCCCAGCAACTGATAAAACCATCTGCTAAACTAATTGCAGTCAGCGCATAGGCTGCAGCTGTTTTCATGTAATCGGACTCTGAAGTTCGTGCTGCAATCTTGGTAATACCCATCCAATGTGCTCCGGGGGTAATTTTCTTGGTGGCAAACATCAAATGTCCTCGTTGAACCGAGACATAAGGATTACAATCCCAAAATTGAGCAATTTTGATTCCTTCAGATTCGTCCCCTTCTTCTTCAAGCTCTTTACTTATGGTGTAAACTTCTTGTAATTCTTTGTAGAAGTCTGAATTGGGATCAAGTGAAAATTCAGGATGCGTCTCTGGTTTAAACTGATCTGCAGCGCTCAATGTAAAAGGTCTTATTTTATTCCAGTGAGGTTCAATACCGTCCATATAGGCTGGAGGTGTGGGTTGCCATCTAGAAGGTTCGTCGGTATCGATGGTAAACTTGGGCATGGTACGCGTTTGATTGTACATGTCATTTTTCATCCATGCTAACATGGTATTGACAACTTCAGTCGCGTAGTTCCTACTGTCTTCAAATTCCCTTTTATTGGTCTTTTTCCAGCGCTGAAAATACGTTTCTTGAAAGCTCTCCATCATATGCTCAGAGAAAACTAATTTCTTACTGAGTTCGGTATAAGCGATCCAGGCAGCTACCTTGTGGTTAACTCCAGTGGTCGCTTGTGGAATCCCTTTGAACTCATTCAGTTGACCTGAGAGCGAGGTATAAGTCGAATCCTGCTGTGTCATAATTTCATAGGCAGCTATAGTCGGATAGGCGTAGATGCGGCTCGCTACTGGGGGTGAAAAGATGTCATGAATCATGATTTCGGTAGTCTGATCTAAGGCCAGGTGATAATCTTCAGCACTTACACTTAGTGGTTCTTGTGAACAACTTAGAAGCATATATGCGAATACTACGGCTAAGGCATTTCTCATTTTGTATTTATTTTATAAAGTTGAAGGACTTCATTATTAAAGACGGCTAAGAGGTAGTCTCTGTTTTCGATTTGCAACTGTATTAACGCTCTCAACGATTTGCCTTTAAAATCTAGGCCCAATTCAGACCCTAAAATTACATTATTCTCTTTGTTTATTAAAGCTCCGGAGAAGGTGTCGTATTTACCGTGATAAGGTTTAACGCCTAGATAGTTACCACCTAAGAGTAAACTTTGGTCTCCTGAACGGTTTATGATCTTTAGACTACTATTTATGGGTGATGTTTGTAGTTCATTTTCAAATTGGATAAATGGATGGTCTGAAACTGTTTTTTCATTTCGTAAAAATCCTGATCCCAAGAATTCAGCTTCGTACAAGCTTGCCCTTTTCAGTTGATCTTCACTAAAGATTTCAACTATTGATTTTCCCGCAAATTCGTTATACGAAGAAAATGATTTGCGAAGAGAGACTAATTGCGTGCTTAAATCATCCGTAGAACTCAATGGATAATAAGCGTTTTCTTTATAAACTGCTACTATTGGCTCTGTTTGTCCATTCCCGTCAAAATCTGAAGTGTAAACGCGTAATGGATGATCAGCACTCGCTTTGAACTTAGAATTTAACCCCCAATTCCCCAATATAAAATCGAAATCTCCATCTTTATCGATGTCATAGGTGTCAACCATTTGATATAGACCACTTGGTGCCTGAGTTTCTTTTCGAATAAAGTTTTTATTTTCTCCCTGTAGATACCATGTGGGTTTCATGAATTCTCCAACTACGAGTAAATCTAATTTCTGATCGTCATTGACATCATGCCAAAGTGCGTCAGTAACTGCACCTTTTATATCGATTGGGAGCGCATTGAAAACCCCCTCTTTATTTTCGAGAATATACGACTGAGGCGCCAATCCGAATTGTCCTGTGTTGTGTTGATTACCCACGAATAAATCGATGTCACCGTCGCTGTCAAAATCTATAGGCTCAACAACCTTTGTATTGAGAAAGAATTGTTCTAATCCTGAATTTAATACTTTAGAAACACCCGTATCAGAGAGTGTAAATACATCGTCCTGTAAAGCAGAGGCTTGTCCGAAAAAATCAGCCCCTGCCGCCCCTAGAATTAATTTTTTTTGCGCATTCTCATCGGTGAAACTCGATGCTACAACAACCTCTTTGTGTTTATTTTCAGTTAGGGGAAGAAAGCTCTCTTCAGTACTTTGATTTGTAAAGAGTGAATCCTTGAAAATAAAAATCGCATTCGATTCAAATTTGGCTCCTCCAATAAAAAGATCTTTTTGACCATCATTATTCAAATCAGTAAGAAGGGCTGCAGGACCTCTATCTGAAAGTCGGTAGGGCATTAGCTTTTCTCTATTAAAATCTAGGTAATTGTCTTCTTTATGTCGGTAGTCTAGACCGATTGATTTGGGATCTATTTTTTCAAAACTGAGTGCATAATTCTTTTCGTTGAATTTTGGGATATAGATTTCATCTGCCTTATAGTCCCAAGTCAAATGGGTATTACCTTGTAGGTTCACTTTTTTGGTATAGGTATTATCAGGCCAGCGCACTACAACAGAGTCTACTTGATTTTCTGCACCTAATCCAAAATGTATAAGGGGTTCTGAACTGGCTTGAAATCCTTTTAGGTTGTTCAAATATTTGGTCTGAATGCTTCCTTTGTTGTAAAGCATGACCTTAGCGCCAATGGCTAGCCCATTTTTACCGGGGTGGGAGAGCTTGATGCTGAGGAAATTATTTGCTGTTTCTTGGATGTTTTTATAGAGTTTGGGAGACCCGTCTATGGCATTGCTGATGAAGTCTAAATCTCCGTCTAAATCAAAATCGGCATAAGCTGTTGCTGAAGTATTACTGATGTCATTTTTAATCCATTTAGAAGAGACGTCTGTAAAGGAAGGACCCTTTTCACCTTTAAACACCTTAGTAGCGACTGTGCCTCTGGGCATCATTTCTAGTGCATCGGTATCGACAAGAGAGGTGTTGTTGATTTTTTGCTGGACTTGTTCGTTGGATAAAAATCGAATAAAGTCGAGATTATTTGGTCTTTTTGGTATTCCATTTGATATAAATAGATCCTGCTTGCTATCTAGATCTATATCTGTAAACAAAGCACTCCAAGACCAATCTGTGGCTGCCACTCCACTTAAGAGGGCTGTTTCCCTATACGAGTTGTCTCCTTCAGAGAGAAATAACATATTTCTTGTGAATTGATAGTGGTACCCATAATCTTCAACTCTCATCTTTTGGGTTTGAATGTTGTCGTCTCCTTCAGATGATTTTAAGTTGAATTCATCTTCTGGTAACATATCTAGACTGATGAGGTCAAGTTTACCATCTCCGTTTAGGTCGGCAATGTCATTCCCCATGGAAAACCGAGTAGAATAAGTAAAAAAGTCTTTTAGACGCTCGCTAAATGTTCCATCTCCGTTATTGATGTAAAAGTAGTCGTCTTCGTGAAAGTCGTTTCCAACGTAAATATCGGGATAGCCATCATCGTTAAAGTCAGCTGTGCTCAGACCAAGTCCATATCCGTTAATGCCTCCAAAAATTCCAGCCTCTTCGCTGATATCGATAAATTTTCCATTGTTATTTTTTAACAATCTGTCTCCCGTTGCATAATTCCTTGAATTTCTTAAATCCGCATTTCCAAAGGAACGATCAGTATGTATGGCATGATTTAAAATATATACGTCTAAGTCTCCATCTAAATCATAATCAAAAAAACTTGCAGCTGTACTGTAGGTATCCAGGTCAAGCCCATACTCTGCTGCCCGTTCTGAAAATTGACCGCTTCCGTCGTTGATGTAAAGTTCGTTGAACCCATAAAAACCATTGATTCCGACCACAGCACAAACATAGATGTCTAAATGGCCGTCTCCATTGACATCGGCCATGACGGCTCCTGTATTCCAACTGCTTTTTTTAGTAATTCCAGATTTTTCCGTGACATTTTCGAACTTCCAATTTCCCTTGTTGAGGTACAATTTATTTTCACCTTGATTGGCGGATAAGAAAATGTCTGCAAGACCATCTCCATTAATATCGCCCACTGCAACTCCGCCCCCATTGTAGTAATAGAGGTAATCCAGAATAGTTAGATCTTCTTTTTGATCGAGTAGATTTTCAAAATCAATACCTGCACTTTTAGCATCGACCAACTCAAACCCTTCTTTTGGCTTGCATGAAGAAATAAGAATAAGGAGTGTCGCGACAACCCCACTAAATATTTTATTGCACTTCATAGAGTAATGGCTTCATATTGTTTCGAATGACCACAAGGAGCTCTTTATTGTCCGCTGATTTTATTTTTGCTAAGTGTTTGGTTTCTCCCTTAATAGATAGGCCACTTCTTTCGGCATTCATCCATGTAAAGTTGTTTTGCCCATCGCCTAAGAAGACATCTCCATAACTCGCGTCTAAACGAGAGAATTGCGGTTTAAATTCATGATCGTTTCCCACGGTAATTAAATCTAGATGTCCATCATTATTGACATCATAACAGCTTATATCACAGATACATGAAAATTGAGCTCTAGGGGGTAAAACCTTAGATGTAAAGGTTCCATTATCGTTAATCAACAGGACCGAACTCGAATTGCGTACCTCTTTAACAATCGAAGATCTTAGCAAATCTGGACCAAAAAGGTCTTGAATATTTCGTCTTGCGTAATCTGAGGCTTTTAGGTTTTGTTTTTTCAAAGAAACCAATTGGGCCGTAATTTCTCTTTTTTGGTGGATGGGATAATCTCCATTTTCTTGAGCGATACAGACGATTTGCTCTATACTTCCATTTGAATCAAAGTCATTGATAAACATTCTAATGGCTTGCTCTTCTGAAGGCTTGTAGTGAATGTTTTCGCCTTGATTACCCAAAATAAAGTCTAAATCTCCATCTTTATCGATGTCTACACTTTCAATGGTATTCCACCACCCAGTAAGCTCGTCTAATTCCGAAGATTGAAGAATGAGTTGTTTTCCATTGCTTTGAAATATTTTAGGACTTCCCCAATCAGAAACGGTAACCAAATCTATTTGGCCATCCGAATTGATATCTACCCACATGGCATCGGTAACCATACCGGCATTTTTCAGGTCGAAAGCGTTTCGTTTACTCACATCTTCAAACTGTCCCTGACCATTGTTTTCAAGTAGGAGGTGATTGGGGTCAACGCCGTATACTCCTGTAACTGATCTTGAACCAATGAATAAATCTTGATCGCCATCATTGTCGTAATCAGCTGCTTTAATGACCGAAATATTCGTTCTGTTTGAAGGCAAGAGTTGTTCGGATAAGTCGAAATTTCCATTTCCGTCGTTTAGATATACTCGAGTTTTATAATTCAGCATTTCAGTTTGCTGATTACCTCCACTTCCTACAACTAAGTCTAAATCATCGTCCCCATCAAGATCTACAAGCGTGGCCGCAGTATCTTCATAAGAAGCTTCCTTTTGAAAAATCACATTGCGTTTTGCGGTGAATTCCGAATTTCTTTTTTGAAGGTAGACTTGAGCAGACTGTCCTTTTCCGCCCCCTACGAAGAGGTCTTCTAAGCCGTCAGCATTCAGGTCTCCAACGGCAAAAGCAGGCCCTTCTTCGGATAATTTGTTGTAGAGTAAGCCTTCTTGATCAAAATCATTGAAACTATTTTCTTGATGGGCGGTGAAGCTGCTATTATCTTTGATTTTAAACAGGGGCTGCATTTTTTTGGAGGGATATTTAAATGTAGTATGTGAATCATCGTATTCCACATACACACGCTGATTGGCCGTTAAACCTTCTAAGAGTACACTTTTACGGTCAGGCCAAATAACTCGTATGGAATCTATAGATGAGTTTTGTCCAAGTCCTTGAGTAATTGGGTAGGAAATTGAAGATTGAAATCCACGAGACGGGATAAGTTCATTGTGAATGATTTGATCTTCGATATAGAAAATAACGCTAGAACCCACAGCAAATAGATTTTTTTCAGGGCCTTTTAATTGGATTTGAATGTAATTGTTTTCAAGCTGATCAGAGGTGTTTTTATACAATGAGACTTGTTCGTTGACATTGTTGACTACTAAGTCTAAATCTCCGTCGAGATCTAAGTCTGCATAAGCGGCCCCATTTGAGCGTGTATCGTGGTCAAACCCCCATTCTTTGTTGGCATTTTCAAACTTCAAAGATTTTAAATTTTTGTAAGCGAAATTGGGTTGAGGTTTGACAGGCATCTTATTGATGATGGAATCAATGGATTCTTTTCGTCCTGTAAGGGCCATTTTTTGGATGATTTCATTGGCAAAAAAATCGACAAAGTCTAAATCTGTCAAGTCGTGATTGATGCCATTAGTGATAAAAATATCTTTAAAACCATCGTTGTCCATATCGAAAATGAGACCTGCCCAGCTCCAGTCTGTGGCATGAATTCCGCTGTAGTATGCGATTTCTGAAAAGGTTTGATTTCCATTGTTCAGTTGAAGAGTATTCTGAATATATTGCTGAAAGAAATCTTTTTCTTGTTTAAGTTGAAAGACGTTATAGCCTTCAAACTCCATAACTGATTTGACTCGTTGCTCTGCTTCTGGCAACATATCTGTGACAAAAATATCGTTGTTTCCATCGTTGTTAATGTCGGCAATATCGATACCCATTGCAGATAAGCTCAGGTGATTTGTATATTCTTTGATAGACTCCGTAAACGTACCATCTGTATTATTGATGTAGAGATAATCTCTTTCGTAAAAATCGTTAGACACATAAATGTCAGGGTATAAATCTTTATTAAAATCTGTAACCATAACCCCTAGACCAAAACCAATAAGACTTCCGTATATTCCTGCTTCTTCACTGACATTGGTAAAGGTTCCGCTATCATTGCGTAATAACATGTCTCCAACTCCTTTAAAAATGTGTGGTACTCCTTCCCAATCTTGGGCTCTTACTTCACGCTGAGCGGCATAGCCTAATGAACTTACGGGAATGTTGCTGTTATTTAAAATGTAGGCGTCGAGATCTCCGTCGAGGTCATAGTCAAAAAAAGATGCATGCGTGCTAAACCCGGTCTCTGATAAGTTAAATTTCTTAGCACTTTCGGTAAAGGTTAAATCACCATTGTTGATATAGAGGTCGTTATCGTGATTGTTACCTTCTAAATTTCCTGCATTACTCACATAAATATCGAGTAGTCCATCTGCATTGATATCGGCCATAACTACTCCTGTGGACCAAGGTTTGAACCCCTTTACTCCAGCAGATTCAGTTATGTCTTCAAAAACTAAATTTCCTTTGTTTAAAAAGAGTTTGTTTTCACCCATATTGGCAGTGAGGTAAATATCAGGAAGACTGTCGTTGTTGATATCTCCTATAGCAACTCCTCCACCATTGTAAAAGTTTCGGTATTTAAAAATGTTAAAATCCTTTTGATTGTATACTTCATTTATAAATGATAATCCTGTTTGCTCAGCATTGAGCAATTCAAATAAAGTGTTTTGCTCTTGCTTTTGTTCGCTGCTTGCACAAGAAAACAGTAGTATAACAATTGATAGTGTTAGTAATGTTTTTGCGTAATTCATTCTAAAACGGATATTGTTTTTAATGCTTTATTATTGATACCTAGTAATAAATAAGGCTTGTCATTTATAATTGTTCTTTTAGCGGATCTCAATGCACCTCTGTATAGCGGTCGTTGAGAAATACTATTGCTCTTAGTATTGTAAAATAAACCTCGTATTGCATCTTGCCTCGCCATCAGTGTGTTTATTTCTGTATGATTTCCTCCTAAAAAAAGTTCGTCATTGCTCCATTTTTCAATTGCAAAGATAGGTCCAATTTGCCCCATTTTATCAAAGGGTACCCATTCAAATTTAAGACCTTCACCTTGTCTTAAAACTCCAGAATACAAGGTATGCACTTGTTTTTGAACAGCATTTTGCAGTCCATTACCTAAGAGATCCTTTAAATCTGATTTTGCAAATGCATTATAGGATAATCGATTTTTATTTAGCAATGGGATTTGCTTGATGATTTCATCTTTTTGAGAAAAGAGGGTCTCTTTGTTTTCAAAAAAATAGGTCATCAAGGCATCTGTTTTACCGTTGTCATCAAAGTCGTTGATATACAGCGTTATAGGTTCTTCTTTCGAGGCTTTTAGAATTGAATTGGCCCCCCAATTTCCCAACAAAATGTCTGATTGTCCATCGAGGTTAACATCTGCGATATAAAGCGTGTTCCATAATCCGGTCATGTTTGTTGGAATACAATTTTCGCAGCTTTTCAGTGTTTTACCGTCATTAAGGAGAACTCGTGGTGCTTCGAATAGGCCTACACCAACAAAATCTAGGGTATTATTTGAATCAAGATCTATCCAAGTATGATCTGTTATAGAAGAAATTTTATCAATTTCATAAGTAAACTGTTTTGGGAAGGGCTCAAAACTAAACCCTGTATTTTTTAACAAAAGATGTGAGGTAGCACTTCCAAAGTTCATCGCTGTTGCTGAAGAACTAATGCTCAAATCAACCAAACCGTCATTGTCTATGTCTGCGGCAATAATTTTTGAGGCTTCTATTTCAAAAGATGAAAGTAGTTCTGGAGTAAAAATGAATTTTTGATCTTGATTCTGTAAATAAGCTCTTAATTGTATTGCTTCGCCAGAGTTGAATTCATATCCTGCTGAACCGACTACTAGGTCTAATCGACCATCGTTGTTAAAGTCAGCAAAAACTGCGGCGGTATCTTCGTTTAGGGCGTGTGTTTTAAAACTGATTTGGTCTTTTGAAAAAGAACCCTCTTTTTGTTGAGTAAATAGTGCAGAGGCTTGAGATTTAGCTCC
>NZIQ01000025.1 GCA_002691685.1 Flavobacteriaceae bacterium
AAAAGGCCTTCAAAACTGAAGACCTTGTTTATCGATGTGGGCCCTACTGGATTCGAACCAGTGACCCCCTGCTTGTAAGGCAGGTGCTCTGAACCAACTGAGCTAAGAGCCCTCTCGTTATTGAGGATTGCAAATATAATTTTAAGTATCGACTCTACAAGAACTTTTTTAAAAAAAATTGTATCTCCATGAATAATCACAAGTAATTTACATCCTGACTTATTTGAAGAATTCAAATCACTTCTTTTTTGAAGTTCAACGAGGATAGTCTTCTGGTTAATTTTCATGTCATATCTTTAAGAAAACCTATCAAACATGGAAACCAAAAAGGTAATTCTTTCAGCTTATCTCAAATACACTATTGAAGGCTTGGTCATCTTCGCTAGTGTTTTATTCTCATTTTATTTAGGAAATCTTAACCAGAATAAAGCCGATTATGAGCTGAAAAACACCTATCTCAATGATTTAATCGTGACCCTAGAAGATGATATCAATCAAATACAACTCGTTGTTGACGAATTGAATGAAAGTGAGAACAAAATCAATTTAGTTCAAAATGACATTGAAAAAAAACATCTACTCCTAGATGATCATAAGGCGCTTTCTTCAGCGATTCAGATAAATATAGCCTTATCATTTTTTCCTAAAAAAGGAGTTTTTAATCAGATGATTTCAACCGGTACTTTTGAATTAATTGCTAGCGACGAACTCAAATCTAATCTATTAGAAATCTACAATCATTTAAATGAAAGAAATTATGCCATATCGAATGAAATTGATAGGTGGAATATGAGTTTTACAGATGAAATGTATCTAAACTTTAATATAAGAGCAGGTTACGATATGATGAATGGGGAGTTTTATGGAAAAGAAAAATTGTTGAATTACGATTTTGACAGATCGTTTTACTTATCAAAAAGATTCAATGGGTATTTATCAAGAGCACTGATTTATTCTCAACAATACAAAAGATTATTGAGCAACTTTAGCGAAGCCTATAAAAAATCTAAAGCCTTGGCTATACAAGAACTCATGCTTGACCAAAACTAATCTAAAGAACTTCTGCAACCACAAAAGTGCTTCCACCTATAAAAAGCAAATCTGATTTTCCTGCTTTTTGTTGTGCTTTATGATAGGCGTCAGTGACACTTGAGCAGCACTCCCCTTTTAGGTCAAATCGTTTTGCATAATCAAATAATTCAGAGGCGGCAAGAGCTCTATTTATTTTTGGAGCGGCAAAAAAGTAATATGCTTTTTTGGGTAATAGGGCTAGAATCTCATCGATATTTTTATCCTTTACCATTCCAAAAACTACATAGAGGTTATCATATTCTTGCTGAGACAACTGTTCAAAAACAAATTGCAATCCGTCTACATTGTGAGCTGTATCGCAAACTGTATTGTCCTTTAACCATTGCCATCTACCTTGGATTTCAGTATTGGAGACAACCTTCTGTAAACCATCGCATACCGCTTTTGAAGAAATTGAAAACTCGCTGTGTTTATTTAAAACGTTAATGGCTGTAACCACTGTATTTATATTGAAAACTTGATAAAGTCCCTTCAAATCTGATTTAAATTCAGAGGGCGTATTTTTAGCCCAATAAATTGGGGCGTTTTGTTCTTCAGCCTTAGTTTGAAATACACCTTGAGTTTCTTCTTGAGTATTGCCGATAATTATAGGGATATTATGCTTAATAATACCGGCCTTTTCATAAGCTATTTTTTCTAAGGAATCACCTAAAAAGGCTTGATGGTCTAAACCAATAGTTGTTATGATACTAATAAGAGGATTAATAACATTTGTGGAATCTAATCTTCCTCCCATACCTACTTCAATAACTGCTATGTCAACATTTTGATCGGCAAAATAATAAAGGGCCATTCCCACAGTGAGTTCAAAAAAACTCAATGCATTGGCCAAAATATAATCCTTATGGGCAGAAATAAAGGCCGTCACAAACTCTTCTGAACACATGCCCGAATTATTGCGAATACGCTCTCTGAAGTCAACTAAGTGGGGAGAGGTATACAAGCCCACTTGATATCCTTCTTCCATTAAAATTGAAGCGAGCATATGAGAGCAGGATCCCTTACCATTAGTGCCGCCGACATGAATTGATTTAAACTTATTTTGAGGATTTTCTAGATGGTTCAGCCAAGAGATGGTTTTGTCTAGTTTGAACTCTATAGCCGATTTTCCATCGCGCTGATACATCGGCAAACGGTCAAACATCCACTCCAGTATTTGATTATAATTTTGCATGGATTAGCCTTCGGGCTGTACCGCCAAAATAAGCTTGTAGTTTTTTTTATTGGCAAGGTTCATCACTTTTACACTTTCCTTTAGTGGAATATTTTCATCGGCGTATAGGATAATAGTAGGCGTTTCGGTTCTCTCTAAAGCTTTGTCAAGTTCTACCTCTAAATAATCTGATGAAATTCGCTCACCATCAATGAACCAATTAAGAGTTTTATCAATGCTTACGGTAACCATGTTTGGATCTGCAGCTTTGGTTTGATTTCCCTCAGCAGTGGGCGTAATTAAATCTAAAGCTTTAGGGACATTTGAGGTAAGTAAAAAGAAAATGAGAAGCAAAAAAACTACGTCTGTCATAGACGACATATTAAACTGCGGATTAATCAAATTCTTTCGCTGAATTTTCATAACTTATTTATCTAATTCCTCTAAAAACTCAGATGCCTTTTTTTCTAAATCGTGAACAATGAGCTGAGTACGGGTGACTAAATGGTTATAGCCTATGTAGCTCAAAATACCCACAATTAATCCTCCTACAGTGGTAGTCATTGCTGTATAAATTCCAGAGGCCAATTCTGCCATCTCAGCCTGCCCTCCACTATTTGCCATTTGATGAAAAGCGATAATCATTCCAATAACGGTCCCTAAGAATCCAATCATGGGAGCTGCACCAGAAATGGTCGCCAAAATATTAATATTTCTCTCAAGACCATAAACAACGAATTGTGCTTCATTTTCAATCGCTGTTTTTGTTGGTCCCAATTCATTTTTGTCTTTGAAACGCTCTAAACCTCTGCGAATTATTCTAGCCGAAGGATGATCACTTTTCTTGCAAATTGTAATGGCCTTTTGAACATTCATGGAGTTTCTTCGCAATTCTTTATTCAAATCTTCGACAAATCCACTGTCTAGTTTTAAAAGACCATTAAATGTAAGGGTTCGCTCAGCGTAGATATAAACTGCCAACATCAGCAATGCGAATAGAATTAATATAATAATGATACTCCCTGCACCCCCGTTGACAATCATGTCAATGACACTCAATGAATTTGTTTGAATTTGATTCATAGTAGTTTAAAGATAATCCCTCATAAGGACAAATACCAATGCCCCCGACAAAAAGCCTACTAAAGCGAGCCAAGTGATTTTTTTCAAAAACCAGAAAAAATCAATCTTTTCCATACCCATAGCTACGACACCAGCCGCAGAACCAATGATTAACATGCTTCCTCCTGTACCCGCTGAATAGGCAATAAAATGCCATAATGGATGATCAGGAGCCTCAGAGAACATTCCCATTGACGCCGCGACTAAGGGTACATTATCAATTACTGCAGAGGCAATTCCAAGCAGTATTACAACAACGTCCTTATTGGGGATAGCATGATTTAAGGCTTCTGCATAATTGAATAAAATTCCTAAAGATTCTAGACAAGCCACAGCCATTAAAATACCCAAGAAGAACAATATACTAGGTAATTCTATTTTAGTCATAGCCGTATGAACAGGAGAGTCATGTTCCAGTTCATCAAGTTTATTATCCATTTTTGACAGGCTAAACTTTGTACCCGTTAAAATTTCAGCCGCTAAGGCTACAATAGATAGAGAAAGCATCATTCCGACATAAGGTGGTAAATGCGTCACTGTTTTAAAGAAGGGAACAAAAACTATCGCACCCAGACCCAAGAAAAGCATAAACGATCCAAATTTGGAATTCTGATCACCTTTTTCTTCTTCAGGCAATTCGGGTATTTCTCCTCTAAATACTTGAAAGCGACTAGCAATAACTGTGGGAACTATCATACAGACCATTGAAGGAATCAAAACTCTATTTACCAATGTGAAACCATCTACTTTATTTGCAATCCATAACATCGTTGTTGTCACATCACCAATAGGTGACCAAGCACCTCCAGCATTGGCATTTAGTATAATTAAACCTGCAAAATAAAGTCGAACATCTTTTTGATGAATAACCTTTTGTAAAATCGTAATTAATACTATGGTAGCCGTAAGGTTATCGATAATTGCAGACAAGATGAATGCTAAAATCGAGAAAATCCAAAGTAATTTGGTTTTTTGTCTGGTGCGGATAAAGTTTTTTATGGTCACAAAACCGTTAAAATAGTCTATGATTTCAACAATAGTCATGGCTCCCAGCAAGAAGATCAAAATTTCAGCAGTCTTACCTAAATGATGCAACAAAATCTCTTCTAAATGTGTAGGTTCTAATTCTTTTAGTTGGGCATTTACCTCAAAAACATCTAAATGCATTAAAGCAGTTACAGCCCATAATACAGCCATCATGGCTAAAGCCGGAATTAGTTTATCTACTTTAATATTATGTTCAAGGGTAATAAACAAATAGCCCAATAAAAATATGGCAATTACTATGGTTTCCATAAAGTTATGCTCCTCGTAGATTTAGTCGCGGCTAAGATAATTGAAAAAATCTCGGTTAAAAAAACCCAAACACAAATATTTTGCTTTTTATAATTCGTGAAAATAAAGCTTCGAATTTTAGATAATCTGAAAAATGAATATACCTATTTATCAAATTAACGATAATAGGAGCCAAAATAAATTAGACCCTCGATATTTAATACCTTGTAAAGCTATTTTAATATATTGCTATGAGTTTACCAAAACGCGGTCTGTACTTGCCCTCTTTTGAACACGATAACTGTGGTGCAGGATTCATCTGTAGTCTTGAAGGAAAACGTTCAAATGATATTATTCATAAGGCTTTAGAGATCCTAGTGAAACTGAAACACCGAGGAGCTGTCAACGCGGATGGGAAAACTGGAGATGGAGCAGGGATTTTAATTGACATTCCACATCAATTCTTCAAAGAAAATTGTGAATTTAAGCTTCCAGAAGCAGGATCTTATGCAACTGGTAATGTCTTTTTACCACAAAAAGAAAATCAACGTAACTATTGTAAAGATGTTTTTCTAAAAAATCTTGAAGAACAAGGTCTAGCGTTATTAGGATGGCGGAAAGTTCCTGTAAACAGGGATGTTTTAGGAAGTATTGCTATGCACACTGAACCTGAAATCGAACAAATATTTATTGGTCACGGTGAGGTACAAGATGAATTCGAGTTCAAAGTAAAACTCTACATCGCTCGTAAAAAAACAGAGCATGCTGTAGCCCAATCCAAACTCTCTGAAGGCACTGTTTTCTACTTGCCGAGTCTTTCTACCAAAATAATCATTTTCAAAGGTTTACTCCTTCCAGAAGATATCTCAGCCTTCTACAAAGATTTGAGAGACGAGCGCGTAGTGACTCGATTGGCTTTAGTTCATCAACGGTTTTCGACCAATACATTTCCAACCTGGGATTTAGCCCAACCTTTTAGATACATTTGCCACAATGGAGAAATCAATACGCTTCGAGGCAATGTCGCTCGAATGCGTTCTAGGGAAGAATTACTAAATAGCCCTTATTTTGGAGAAGAAATCAAAGAAATTTTACCTGTTGTTCTTCCGCACAAGTCAGATTCAGCCAGTCTTGATATGGTAGTGGAACTTCTTTTAATGTCTAGAAGATCTCTGCCAGAGGTAATGATGATGCTCGTCCCAGAAGCGTGGGAACGAAATGAAAATATGTCTGAAGATAAAAGAGCCTTCTATCAATATCATTCATGCATTATGGAACCTTGGGATGGACCTGCTTCCATTCCTTTTACAGACGGTGATTATATAGGTGCTGTATTGGACAGAAACGGCTTGAGACCTTCTCGATATTCGGTAACTAAAGATGGTTATGTCATAATGTCTTCAGAGACAGGAGTGGTTGATTTAGAAGTAGAAAATATCGCTTACCACGGGAGATTAGAACCTGGAAAAATGTTTTTAGTAAATATGAAAGAAGGTCGAATCGTTGAAGATGAAGAAATCAAAAGCAAAATATCTTCAAAACACGATTACAAAACATGGGTGAGTGAAAATTTAATTTACCTCAAAGACATTCCTTACAACAAAATGCCGGCTATAAAAGAGCCTTCTAATTTAGAAGAAAGAGCAGCATTTTTCGGATACACTCGAGAAGATATTAATACCATCATACTTCCAATGGCCTCACAAGCAAAGGAGCCAATAGGATCGATGGGGGCAGATACACCAATTGCAGTCTTATCTGAACGACCACAATTGTTATATAATTATTTTAAGCAACTCTTTGCCCAAGTAACCAATCCGCCACTAGACGGTATTCGCGAGGAGCTCATCACAGATATTAGTCTCACCTTAGGTGCTGACCAAAATATTTTCGAGACACTGCCAATTCATTGCAGAAAATTAAAAATTCAAAATCCTGTAATTTCTAAGGAAGATTTGGATAAAATTAAAAAACACGACGAGAGTCCCGACTATAAAGTAACCACACTGTCAATATTATACCCTGTAAGTGAAGGGCTCAACGGAATTGAAAAGGCTCTAAAAAACTTAGTTTCAGACGCCACAGCAGCCATCGAACAAGGAACCAATATTCTTATTTTATCAGATCGATACGTAGATCAAGACAAAGCTGCCATTCCTGCTCTATTGGCTTGTTCAAATTTAAACAAAGGATTGGCTAGACTTCAAAAGCGTTCTAAAATCAGTATAATCATTGAGTCTGCTGAACCAAGAGAGGTACATCATTTTGCCGTTTTATTTGGTTTTGGCGCTTCAGCAATAAACCCATATTTGGTCAATGAAATCATTGAGCAACACGTTGTAGCCAAAGAGCTTACAGTCAGCACTGAGGAAGCAATCACAAACTATAATAAAGCTGTTGGAAAAGGAGTTTTAAAGGTGATGAACAAAATCGGTATCTCTACCTTAAATTCTTATAGAGGTTCTCAGCTTTTTGAATGTATCGGAATTAACAAAAAAGTAGTAAACACTTATTTTGAAAATACTCCGACGAGAATAGAAGGAATAGGTCTTCAAGAAATAGAGTTAGAAGTTCAAAAAAGACATCAAAAAGCATTCAAAGATGCCAAGATATCTGCAAATCTAGATTTGGAAATTGGCGGACAGTATCGATGGAGAAGAGACGGTGAAAAACATCTGTTCAATCCATTGTCAATCTCATATCTCCAAAAGGCTGTTCGAAACAACGAACCTACTACCTATAAGGAATATGCAAAGCTGGTCAACGAGCAAAGTCAGCACTTAATGACGCTTAGAGGCATGCTTGAATTTACCAATTACGATCCTATTCCTTTAGAAGAGGTAGAACCTTGGACTGAAATCGTAAAGCGTTTCAAAACTGGAGCCATGTCTTATGGAAGCATCAGTCAAGAAGCTCATGAAAATCTTGCCGTTGCCATGAATAGGATTGGAGGCAAGAGTAACTCTGGAGAAGGTGGCGAAGATGTAGAACGCTTCCACAAAAAAGATAGTGGTGATTGGAAGAACTCTGCCATAAAACAAGTAGCATCTGGTAGATTCGGAGTAAGTTCCAATTACTTGACCAACGCACAAGAAATTCAAATCAAAATGGCTCAAGGTGCCAAGCCTGGAGAAGGAGGTCAATTACCCGGACCAAAAGTAAATCCATCCATCGCGAAAACTAGAAATTCAACTCCGTATGTAGGTTTAATTTCTCCTCCTCCTCACCACGATATTTATTCAATCGAAGATTTATCGCAACTAATTTACGATCTGAAATCAGCCAACAGAGAAGCGCGTATTAATGTTAAATTAGTATCTGAAGTCGGAGTTGGAACAGTCGCTGCTGGTGTTGCTAAAGCCAATGCAGATGTCGTTTTAATTTCAGGTTTTGATGGAGGTACTGGAGCCTCTCCATTAACCTCATTGAAACATGCTGGATTACCATGGGAACTGGGAATAGCCGAAGCACAACAAACCCTTGTAATGAATGATTTGAGAAGTAGAGTCATTTTAGAATGCGACGGGCAGCTGAAGACGGGTAGAGACGTAGCTATAGCATGCCTTTTAGGTGCAGAAGAATTTGGATTTGCTACTGCTCCTCTTGTAGCCTCTGGATGCGTAATGATGAGAGTTTGTCATTTGAACACTTGTCCAGTGGGCATTGCAACCCAAAACCCTGAACTGCGTAAAAAGTTCAAAGGGAAACCTGAACACGTGGTGAATTACATGTATTTCGTCGCACAAGAATTACGTGAAATAATGGCGAAACTTGGATTTAGAAGTATTAATGAAATGGTTGGTCAGGTTCAAAAAGTCGACCGTAAAAAAGCAGTAGACCACTTCAAATCTGAAGGACTTGATCTCAGCCCAATTTTAGAAAAGATTGAAGCTCCAAACGGATCAACCCTCTACAATTCACAAAAACAAGAAGATCAAATCAGTTCATCCATTGAATTCGATATTATCGCTCAAGCTCACCCTGCTTTATTCAGAAAGGAGAAAACAAGCTTAGAATACGATATTACCAATACTGACCGTGCTGTGGGTGCTATTATCAGTAATGAAATCTCGAAAATATACGGAAGCGAAGGTCTACCCGAAAACACGCTAAAACTGACTTTCAAAGGTTCAGCAGGTCAAAGCTTTGGAGCCTTCTCAACAAAAGGCCTCACCTTAATCCTAAACGGAAACACAAATGATTATTTAGGTAAGGGACTTTCTGGTGCTAAACTCATTATAAAAGTTCCTTTTGAGGCCAGTTTCGAGCCGCATAACAATGTGATTACTGGAAACGTTTCACTTTATGGAGCAACCTCTGGGGAGGCCTATATCAATGGTTTGGCTGGAGAGCGATTTGCGGTACGAAATTCAGGAGCTACTGCGGTAGTCGAAGGTATTGGAGACCACGGTTGTGAATACATGACTGGAGGTGAAGTCGTCATTTTAGGAAAAACAGGACGTAACTTTGGTGCTGGTATGAGTGGAGGTATTGCTTATGTGTACAATCCTGACCAAGAACTCGAAAAGAATTGTACAAATGATATGCTGAATTTTTTAAAAGTCACTGAAGCAGAAGATCAAAGAAGACTCTTTGAACTCGTAGAAAATCACTACAACAACACCATGAGTCCTATTGCAGCTAAACTCTTAGGAGATTGGAAAAATGAACTAAATAACTTTACCAAAGTATTGCCAGAGGAATACCGTTTGGCATTATTACGATTAGAAAAAGAACAGGCAATTAGCTAAGTAGCATATGGGAAAAACAACTGGATTTATAGAATTCGACAGAATAGATGAGGAGCAAACTGCTGTTGAAAAACGCATTAAGAATTATAAAGAATTTACACAGCCACTTAGTAAAAAAGAACTCGAGACTCAAGGGGCAAGATGCATGGATTGTGGAATTCCTTTTTGTCATAGTGGGTGTCCTTTAGGAAACCTCATTCCAGATTTTAATGACGCTGTCTACCAAAAAAATTGGGAGAAAGCAACGGATATTTTACACGCCACTAATAATTTTCCGGAATTTACAGGAAGACTCTGCCCAGCCCCGTGTGAAGAGGCTTGCGTACTAGGAATCAATGAAGACCCTGTATCTATTGAAAATATTGAAAAAAACATTGTAGAAACGGCATTTAACAATGGATGGATTACGGCACAACCACCTCAAAGCAGAAGCGGAAAAACTGTAGCGATTGTCGGTTCAGGTCCAACCGGTCTTGCAGCCGCACAACAATTAAATCGAGCAGGACATCAGGTGACTGTATATGAGCGAGACGAGAAAATTGGTGGACTATTGCGCTTTGGTATTCCTGATTTTAAAATGGAAAAACAAGTCATCGACAGACGACTAGAACAATTGATTGAAGAAGGGATTACCTTCAAAACAGGAGTTAATGTCGGTAAAGATGTAAGCGCAAAGCAACTTAAAGAAGAGCACGACGCATTGTTACTCTGCGGAGGAGCAACCATTAAAAGAGAATTACCAATACCTGGAGCTGACCTTAAAGGAGTGTTACAGGCCATGGATTTTCTTCCCGAAAACAATAGAAGAGTTGCTGCAGAAAAAGAGTTTCAAGGTGATTTACCTGCTAGAGGAAAAAAAGTCATTGTAATCGGTGGTGGTGATACGGGCTCTGACTGCATTGGAACCTCTATACGACAAGGTGCAGAATCTGTTTCTAACTTTGAAATTATGCCGATGGCCACAACAGATCGTCCAGAAAATCAACCTTGGCCTTTTTGGCCAATGAGACTCAGAACAAGTAGTTCTCATAAAGAAGGTGCTGAACGCCATTTCAGTATCTCAACAAAAAAATTCATCGGCAATGATAAGGGTGAACTCATCGGGTTGCAAACAACTCAGGTGGAATGGGATTTTTCAAATGGAAGACCTCAATTAAAAGAAATCGAAGGAACTGAGAAAAATTGGGACTGTGACTTAGTCTTACTTGCTTTAGGCTTTGCAGGTTCAGAAAAATCAATTGCTGAACAACTCAACTTAAAGTTTGACAGTCGAAATAACATTTCAGCTCCTATTGAAAATTATCAAACGAATGTAGACAATGTTTTTGTTGCTGGTGATCAGCGAAGAGGACAATCTCTAATTGTTTGGGCTATATCTGAAGGGCGCTCTGCGGCGCATCATATCGACAAAAATTTAATGGGTACTACCAATCTACCTTTGAAGCAACAAGGTGACTTGCCAAGTATTTAATTCGTCTGTCTTACAGCGATACGATTGTTGTGACCATTTACAATACTGATAAAAGATTCATGGCCCAAACCTTCTTGAAATAAATTAATTTCATTACCATTAGAAGCGCTTAATAGAACTGTGTTTGTCAAATTCGTTCCAGATTGGAAAACACCTAAAAGATTTCGATTTGCAGTGTTAAAATCCATTTTTGATTGATTTTGACCTCCATTCTGTTCTATGACCAATTCATTTCGATTAGACGATACAAAGGTCATCTCAGCTGCAAGATTTTCACCATCTTGGTTCAGGATAATGAATTGTCTGTCAGATTGATTCAACAGTAAAACACTTGAATTCAAATCACCCACTTGAATTATTTCGACCTGATTTCGATTCGAATCAGAAACTTGTTGAATAACAACTGAGTCATCACCAAAAGCGAAAGCCTTGGCAAAAACCATTAAATTAAATATATAGAAAGTGATTGATTTTGTCATGAAAGGTACTATTTGAATGATTATAATTAAATAACGTTTCATTCGACCAAATCGTATGTTTTCTCGATAAAAAAAGCCCTACACATTTCTGTGCAGGGCTCGAAGGAGGCGGCGACCTACTCTCCCACCTTGTGGGGCAGTACCATCGGCGCTAATGGGCTTAACTTCTCTGTTCGGTATGGGAAGAGGTGATCCCCATTGCAATGGCCACCTAAATTTTTAATACGGTATGTCTTTAACTATTGAGACAAGTGACTTTATTCACCTAAAATATAGCTGTATAAGCTATGAAAACATCAATCTTCAGTTTAATTTTTAAAAAGAGCCTACAAGGGGCTGTGCAAGTATACGGGCAATTAGTACCACTCGGCTAACATGTCACCATGAGTACACCTATGGCCTATCAACGTGGTCATCTCCCACGACCCTTTAAAGAGATCTCATCTTGCGGCGGGTTTCGCGCTTATATGCTTTCAGCGCTTATCCCATCCCGACATAGCTACCCAGCAATGCTCCTGGC
>NZIQ01000026.1 GCA_002691685.1 Flavobacteriaceae bacterium
AATTCTTTTGATGTTTGCCGCTTGCAACCAGAAAAAAAACCAGGAAAAACAATCTGCTCCAATTGCTTATTCCTCCATCGAAGTACAGCAACAAATCAAAGTTGAAGACATTACAAAACATTTAAATTACTTAGCCTCTGATGAAATGAGAGGCCGTGATACAGGTAGCCCTGAAATTGAACATGCTGCGTCGTACATTTCTGATCACTTTTCTCAAAATGGTGTGAAGCCCTATTTTAGCACTTATTATGATACTCTTCAAAATTATGACGGTTTGGCTTATAATGTTGTGGGGTTTGTACCTGGCCAAAATAAAGAAAGTGATGAATTCATTTTAATTGGGGCACATTACGACCATATTGGAATAGTCATGCCTCAAGAGAATTCAATGGATAGTATTGGTAATGGAGCAAATGATAACGCCACAGGGACTACTGTGGTTCTGGAGCTCGCTCGGTATTTCGGCGCCAATCCTCCTCAAGATCGATCTCTGATATTTGCATTGTTTTCAGCAGAAGAGAAGGGATTAAAAGGATCAAAACACTTAGCTAAAAAGCTAAAAGGTGAGGATTTGAATTTACCTTTAATGCTCAATTTTGAAATGATGGGAATTCCCATGAATCACAATGATTACAGCACTTACGTCACAGGATATAACAAATCTAATTTGCCTGATTTAGTGAATGAAATTGCTCAAAAACCACTAGCTGGATTTTTAGAAACCTCCGAGACTTTAAATTTATTTAGAAGGTCTGATAATGCACCTTTTTACGAGGAATTCCGTATCCCTGCTCATACTTTTTGCACTTATGATTTTACGAATTATGATTTTTATCACAAGGCAGGAGATGAAGCAAATCTCATGAATTTTGAATTTATGGCTCAAACGATTAACGAGTTTATTCCTGTAATTGAATTTTTTGCCAACCGACCTGATTTGGGGGTTAAATTAAATTGATATGTCGGTAATTGTCATCACGGGTACTTCGAGAGGAATTGGTTTAGAAATGGTTAAAATCTTGGCCGAGCAAGGACACAAGATTTATGCACTCTCACGAAATAGTAAACCTACTCAAGATTTAAATCACAAAAATGTTTTCAGTTATGTTTATGACATGACTGATTCTGATGCTGCTAAGGTATTTGCAAGAGAGCTACAAGCTCGCGAAGATCAAATTGACGCTTTGGTGCACAATGCTGGTCGATTCGATCAATCTTCTTTAGCTGACTGCGACTTGGATCGATTTAAGGCTGTTTATGAAGTAAATGTTTTTGGTGTTGTCGCTCTGACTCAAGCTTTACTTCCTTTTATGCATTCAAAGACGCATGTGTTGAGTATGTCCTCTATGGGGGGTATACAGGGAAGTATGAAGTTTGCCGGTCTATCGGCCTATTCTTCTAGTAAGGCTGCCCTCGTCGGATTGACTGAATTGTGGGCTGAAGAGTTTAAAGAAAATGGACCAAGATTTAATGCTCTAGCCTTAGGGGCGGTTCAGACAGAAATGTTAGACGAGGCTTTTCCTGATTATAAGGCTCCATTAACGGCTTATGAGATGGCAGTGTACGCTGTTGACTTCGCCTTAAACGGTCACCGCTATTACAATGGTAAATGTCTTCAAGTCAGCAGTTCAACGCCCTGAGTAATGGTCGAAATACTAGAAAAATACCTTCCGGCAGCCTCTATACAATCTTGTTTTGATTTAATCAAAAGTCAAAACGTACATCTTAAAATTGTAAATAAACGAAAGACTAGGCATGGTGATTACCGACAATTGCCAAACGGTTCTCATGTAATTACTGTGAATGCTACTGAAAACAATTATCGTTTTCTAATTACGCTAATTCATGAAATCGCCCACTTGGTAGCTTTTCAACGTCACGGTTTAGGCATAAAGCCACACGGCGTGGAATGGAAACAAACTTTTATTGAATTGATGAAGCCATTTTTAAATGAGCGTATTTTTCCACAACGTTTATTGCCAGTATTGCACCATCATTTTAAAAACCCTAAAGCTAGTAGCTCTACAGATCATTTGCTTGATAAGGCTTTAATGCATTATGACATAAAATCAAACGACAAGCAGTTACTCAGCGAATTGCCCTTAGGAAGTATTTTCGCATATGGAAAAGGTCGTTGGTTTCAAAAAGGAAAAAAACGCATTAAACGATTTGAATGCACGGAACTTGACTCAAAAAGAGTATTTTTATTTCAACCCAATGTTTGGGTTGATTTGGCCAATTAAGTCCTAGGTTTATTATGAGCTATATACCTGAATCAAATAATGAAAGCGATACGCTTCAGCCAAAAAATCAAATTAAAGCTGATTTTAAAGGCTTATTTAAAGGTGTTTACTTTTTTTTAAAAGAACTTTTAGATATCAAAGCCGACACCGATGCAGAAAATACAAAAGCTAGTATTAGAGCGGATATTGCTTTCAAAGGTCATACCTCATGGATCTTAATCTGTTCCATTTTCATCGCTTCTATTGGATTGAATGCCAATTCTACGGCAGTTGTCATTGGTGCTATGTTAATCTCTCCTCTAATGGGGCCTATTTTGGGTATAGGAATGTCTTTGGCTATAAATGATCTAGACCTTTTGAATCGTTCAATAAAGAACTTTTTGGTTATGGTTGGATTAAGTGTTTTTACAGCTTTTTTGTTTTTTGCACTATTTCCGCTTCGAGATGAGTCTTCTGAGCTATTGGCAAGGGTTAAACCTGATATTAGAGATGTATTGATTGCATTTTTTGGTGGTTTAGCTTTAGTAATTGCTCGTGCAAAAAAAGGTACAATGGCTAGTGTCATTTTTGGAGTAGCTATTGCTACAGCGCTTATGCCACCATTATGCACGGTGGGATTTGGATTGGCAGTGGGAAAGTGGAATTACGCTTATGGCGCACTTTACTTGTTCATCATCAATACGATGTTTATCGCATTGGCTACTTATTTGGTGATTAAATATTTGAGATTTCCTATGGTCAGATATGCGAATTCGAAACGTAGGCGCTTTATAGCTAGAGTGGTCTCAATTATGGGTTTTGTAGTTATTATTCCTGCTGGAATAACTTTTTACAGCGTACTTCAAGAGAGTTTGTTTCGTCGAGATGCACAAACTTTTTTAAGTGAAACTATTGAAATTTATCAGTTCAATCAAAATGGTATTTATCGCAAAGAATTGACCGAGTTAAAATACGATCAGAAAGAAGGCTCTGAAATTGCAGTTGTAGTTATCGGTGATGAAACTATTCCTCAAAGTGTTATCAACACTTGGACTGTGCAAAAAAATCAATACGACCGTTTAAAAGATGCTGATTTGGAGGTGTTTCAAGGTACTGAAAATGAAAGTGGAAACGAAATGCAATACGTTTTAGAGCTGTATGAAAGCAAAAAAAATGAATTGCTCTCTAAAGAAAACCAGATTTCTGTTTTAGAACAAGAGGTGGCTAGATTATCTAGTGTAAAACGAGAAGACTTTCCATTTGAACAACTCAAACTCGAATTGAAATCAGGATTTCCAGAGATCGTGAGCTTGAATTATTCCAATAAAATAACCACAGACTTTACGACTCAAGACACTATTCCTTTTTTGGAGGTAAGATGGAATTCGGCCCTTGATACTTTTCAAATTAGTGACCTAAGCATGCGATTGCAAAATTGGATACGCGTGAGATTGGGAGATCAAAAGATTGTGGTTAAGGCTATTCCTTAATTTTGTTGGTCTTCGATGATATACATATGCCTCACTTTTTTAAATAGGGCAGAAGAGTAGACAAAATTAGTAACGGCTTCATTATCTGTTTTAAAGATTTCTTTATGTGTTCCTTCCCATTCTTTAAAACCGTTTTTCAAAAAGACAATACTCTCACCAATTTGCATTACTGAATTCATGTCATGAGTATTGATAATCGTGGTCATTTGATACTCTTTTGTAATTTCTTGTATCAGTTCGTCAATTAAAATGGCTGTATTTGGGTCAAGCCCTGAATTGGGTTCATCACAAAACAGGTATTTAGGATTCATTACAATAGCTCTGGCAATTGCTACGCGTTTTTGCATTCCTCCAGATATTTCTGAAGGATATTTTGAATTGACATTATGCAGATTAACACGCTCTAAAACTTCATTTACTCTATGATTCATTTCTTTATGAGAAAGTTTAGTGAACATCTCCAAAGGAAATCTGACATTATCTCCTATATTTTTCGAATCAAATAATGCAGAGCCTTGAAAAACCATCCCCATTTCTTGCCTAAGTTGGGTGTATTGATTTTTAGAGATTTCATTTAATCGAAGTCGAGAGTAATAAATCTCTCCTGAATCTGGGGTGTGTATACCGAGTAAACTTTTGAGAAAAACTGTTTTACCTGAGCCACTAGCACCTATAATTAGATTAGTGATTCCTTTCTGAAATGTGGTACTCACTCCTTTTAGGACTGGAGTTTCATCAAAGCTCTTGTGTAAATGTTCAACTTGTATCATCAGCCTAGTAGCAACTGGGTTAGAAAATAGTTTAAGATAATCACAATCACTGAAGTCCAAATAAACGAGGTTGTACTGGCTTTTCCAACTTCAAGTGCTCCTCCTTTTAAATAAAAACCAAAATAAGATGGTATGGTTGCTATAACAAAGGCAAAAACGACACTTTTTATAAAAGCGTAAGTAACGTGGAAGGGTATAAAATCTAATTGCACCCCTGAAATAAAATCTGCCGAAGGAGCAAATCCACCTACGGAGGCTGCCATATATCCTCCAAAGATGCCAACAAACATTGAAATGGCAATAGCAAAGGGATACATAAACATGGCTATTATTTTCGGAAAGATGAGATAATTAAGTGCATTCACTCCCATCACTTCAAGTGCGTCAATTTGTTCTGTAACTCTCATTGATCCTATACTTGAGGTAATGTAAGATCCTACCTTTCCCACCATTATAATAGAGGTGAAAGTGGGAGCAAACTCGAGAATCACCGATTGTCGTGTAGCAAACCCAATCAAGTATTTAGGAATAAAAGGAGATGTTAAATTAAGTGCAGTTTGTATAGTCACAACTCCACCGATGAAGAAAGAAATAAATATGATAATACCTAATGAATTAAAAATGAGCTCGTCGATTTCTTTGAAAATCAAGCCTTTCATTACAGACCATTTTGTAGGCTTTCGGAAAACCTCAAAAATCATCATAAAATAGCGCCCTATGGCAGAAATATATTTCATATAACCATAAAAATAAACATTATATACAAGTCTACATTTGCTATAAGGTTATGATTTACATATCACAAAAAAAGAGGAATTCATTATTCCTCTTTTCAATTGCGTTGCAGTCTTCGAGCTTAATAAGATACCGCTTGTCCTTGAACTCCTATAGACCAGTGAATTTGAACAATCTTCCACTGCCCATTTATTTTCTGAATGACGCCACTATTTCGCACATTTTCAACAGACATAGATTCTCCGTCTACCTCGAATGAAAAATTGAGCAATTGCGTATAGGAAGCCATATCACCACTTGAACTTATAATCACATTTCTATTTGAATGTGTAAACATTGGATTTTCAATGGAGAGTTGTCCTTCGATTGAAGTCTTCATTGCCTCCCAACCCGAATAGTATTCTGCGGCATCAGTGCCAATTAGCACTGCATCAAAGGAAAAAGTATTTTGTGCAGTCTCCAGACTGCTCTCATAAAAGAAGTTGAATTGGTTGTCAATGAATGTGTTTGCTTCTGATTCTAGACTTACGAGATCAATAGTCATTGGACTAGTGCTAACATTCGAAATCATTCTGCTGTAATTAGCGTAAGCCTCGTTGTAGGCTACAGGAAAAGGAAAGTTTGAAAGGGTTTCTTTTAATTCATCGGAGATGTTTCCATGAATACTAATCATGTCAATGGTGAAAAAGGAGTTGAACTGAGCAAAAGCCTCTTCTAAAATCCCTCCTGCAGAGACATTAGTCGCATGATTAATCATGGCATCCGCATTTTTATAGCGCTCGATTAAAATTACCTTTTCTCCTGACTCAAAAAAGCCCCATCCCATAGAGCTAGGTTCATTTTTTTCTACTTGTGCCGTGTAGTATTCAGTAAATGTTGCTACTTCTGCTTTAGATTTGCCATTAACGCTCATGTCAACTACGAAAATGAGCTCGTCGCTGTTATTTTCTTCTGCGTGTTTGTTTTGATGGTCTTGACATCCGAATACAAAGATGCAAATACCCAAAAGAGTATAAATTGATTTCATTTGATTATTGATTATTGATTATTGATTATTGCAATATAATTAAATAAGTTTTGTAATTACATTATTAATACTTACTTTCATTTCACAACCTATAACCTAAACATTTGAAATTTAAGATCGTTTTTGTTTGTGCCTTTTTGTTGGTTAACACATTAAGTTTTGCTCAGGCCATCATTGATACTGAAGCGAGTTTAAAAAAAATCGATACTACCTTTCATGTCTTTGCGAACTTCATGAGTGATCGTAAAAAAGGGAATGTTAATTTGTCTTTTATGCGTGGAGACATAACCTTAGGTTCAAGAAAAAACAACCATTTATTTAGGTTGACTTACGCTCATAATTCCACAAAGTTTAATGGAAATTTGTTTGATAGAAGCAACACGTTTCAATTTCGTTGGAATCATATTATAAACGAAAAGAATTCGCTCTTTATGTTTGTTCAATCAGGTAATAACTTAAGATCTTACATTGATCAAAGAAGTTTGATTGGACTAGGTTGGCGAAAGCATTTGTATTTGAAAAACAAGGATTATTTTGATCTAGCGATAGGTCCATTTCGGGAATTTGAAAAATATTCAAGTTATAGCTTTAATGATGAGTCTTATCCCTCAACTGAAAATCTAACCACTCGTATTTCTTTTAATTTATTTGGTTCTGTTAAGCTTTTTAAAAATATAACTGCATTGACCACAATATATAGTCAATGGAGATACAATAATATAAATGATGTTCGCGTTTTTGGTAATCAATACATAAGATTTAAAGTAAATGAAAAGGTTAGTACTTATTTGCGCTATGTACTTTATTACAGGTCTGTAATTTATGTACAACCTCTTAAAAATGACTCTGATTTTCTTTACGGTATTGAAATAAATATTTAGAATATGAATATTACTAATGATGATTTTTGGGAAATCATAAAATACAATCACAACCAAATTCAGTTTGCTGAAATTAAGGCTAGTGCCGTAGTATCAATTTATGGTTTATTTATTACAATTGCTTACACCATTGATATTCTTGATGAGGAAAATATGTACGCTTTTAGATTTGATGACGTTTTTGATTACATACTCTTGCTTGTTGCTTTACCTATTTTATACTTCGTTGGAGATTCTTTCGTGAATTGTGTTCGGTGTTTTTTGCCAAGATTAAAAGAATCTTCTCTAGTGTCGCCATTATTTTTTGGAGATATGGCTTTGAACTATAAAGATTTTGACATCTATAAAGAGGAATTAATTGGCCTCACCAATAATGAGAAAGAATACAAAAATCACTTATCTCATATGGTATATGTTACAGGAAATATCGCCTTTACAAAAATGAGCAGGGTTAATTCTGCTATCAAATCACTAATTAAATCAATGGTACTATTTGTGCTATTTCTTTTATTGAATTACTTATTCTAACTAATATAAATTTTTAAATGATGAAAAAGTTTTTACTCCTTCTAACTAGTGTTGTAATCTTGTGGTCATGTCAAGACGAGCAAGTAGCGAAACGTATTGAGTGGACATCCTCTTCAGCAGAAGCCAAAGAGCTATTTGAAAAATTTCTTATAAACATCGAACAAAATTATTGGGCGCCAGAAGTTCAAGAAGCCTTAATGGATTCTATTTTAGAGCTCGATAGCAATTTTTTGATTGCTAAAACCTATAATAATTTTGGCACAAATGAGCAAACAAGACAGATTTTTTTAGATGCTTACGAAAACAGAGAACAATTATCAGATATAGAAAAAAGGTTAATTGAATCTGAATATGAACAGCGATTCGGTGATTTTAAAGAGCGAGATAGAACTTTAGACGAATTAATAGAAGATTATCCAGACTATTATCAACTAAGAATTTGGTCAGGTCAAGTTAAAAATAGAATAGATGCTAAGGCAAGTCAACGTCGCTGGGAAGAAGCTCTTGAAATTAATCCAAAATCTTTTAAAGCTTATGTTAATTTAGCGTTTCTACACTTTCCGACAAGTGCTAATTTTTTCATGCTTGAAGAAAGTGAACGTAATCTAAATAAAGCAGAGGAATTACTTCAAAAAGGTTCTAAAATTTATCCGGAGAGCTCGAGATGGTCTCGTTTTTTGGGTAATGTTTATCGTGCAAAGGGAGATTTCGACTCGGCTTTAAATGAGTATACAAAATCACTAGATATTATTGAAAAATACGAGACAGGTAATGAAAGTGACCCTTACGGTAATTCTTTATTAATGGTTGGACACGTTAACACCTTTCAAGGTAAATACGATGAGGCAAGAAAGTCATATCAACAGGCAATAGATATCTCCAATAATTATTGGCAAATGTCAATAGGAGAATTAAGTGCCCATACCTATATCTATCAGAAAGACTTTTCAAATGCTGTAAATAAACTCAATGAAGTGCAGAATGATATTGCAAATTTTGATGAAGAGGAGCAGACTAAGTTATTTTGGACGTCTCAAATGGAATTTATCAAATTCTTGGCCTTTGGGCATAGTCAAAATAAGGAAGAGACATTAAATAGTATTGGTAGAATAAAAGAATTAGACTCAATAATTTTGGGTATACAAAGCAATAATGCAATTAATGAAGATCGAGTGAAAAGATTTCAACTGAACAACAAAATTGGTTCTATGGAATTAGATATTTGGTTTGATATCTTATTTGGAGAGTACGAAGAAGCTAGGAGATTAATGCCTTATTATGAAACTTTAAAGTCTGAGCAATTGGAATTTAACCCCAATGCAATGAATAATTTTTATAAATATTCTGGCTATTTAAATTTGATGGAAGGTAATCCAAATGAAGCTATTGCTGCTTATAACAATTTAACTAAAGAAGTAATGGATAACGATAGTTATCACTCCTATTTTTACGCACTAGCAAAGAAGGCAATTGGAGAAACTGAGGAGTCTACAATATTATTGGATCGACTTGCAAATGATAATTTTGCAACATGGCAAAATGCATTTGTAAAAAACCTGGCCAAAGCACAAATTCAATCTTAATCTTAGTAGTATTATGAGAATCGTTTTTTTGATTTTTGGTTTTGTTACAATTTCTGTGAATTCACAAATAAAAAATCTTAACCTAGAATTAAGTTCTAGCTATGTGACAGATTTAAAAATTCAAGAAAACGGTCTTATGTGGGTGGGAACTGAAGAAGGTTTAGATGTGTTTTATGACAATGAAAGACATGTCTTTTATTCAAACATATCTGACTCAACTAGTATTTTAAACTCAAAAATTAATAAGCTTTTTTTGAGTGCTGTATCAGATTTATTTGTTTTAACTGAAGACGGCATTAGTATTTACAATCCAGAAACATTTGATTTTAAACAAATACCTCTAAAGTCAACACCTGTATCGGTAGTTGAGGATTTGTCAAATTCTATGTTTTGGGTCGCGACAGAGACTTCAGGATATTATGTAATAGATAAATCATTTAACATTCTTCATCATTTTGTTTTTGATCCCTTAAATCCTCTATCTATTTCTACATCGAATACCATTTCAAATACAAGCTATTCGATTGATTTCAATGAAAATAAAGTATTTGTAGGAACGGTTAACGGCTTTAACATTTTTGATCAAACTAATAATACCTTTAAGCGATATTTTGCTGGTGAAAAAACTAAATTGACTTCAAGTAATATATTAGGAGTTAAATCTTTTGAAAACAAAGTGCTTATCGTAGGCGAAAAGGAGCTTGTGAATTATAACATTTCAGATTCAAGTTTTAATTCTGTTTCAAGATTTGAAGATGGAATTAAAAAAACCGAATTTCTCAATGATGGTGGTGTTTTAATTCAAACCTCTTCAGGTGTAAAAAGAATTGACTACATAAATGAAAGATTTGATATTCAACCCGCTGGTTCATATCCAGATTTAACTGATAAAAAGGTATTTCAGATTTCAGATTACACCTTTATTTGGCAAAAGGGTGCTCAAGAATTGAGCACAATCAACTCAGATAATAGAATTAAAGATTTAGTTGTGAACGAATCTATTAATTCGATAACTGGTAATGATAAAACCCTTTATTTCGGCACTTCAAATGGAGTTATGTACTTTGATTCTAAGGAGTCAATGGTTAAGGAACACTCAAATGGAGATGCTGAATCACTCTATTTTAGAAATTATGAAAATCAACTTATTCAAGTTTCAGAAAATGGTTTTAATGTCTACGAATTAGGAACTTACAATTCAATAGATTTAGTCAGCACCACTAATGTGAAAATAGACGAAGAAAGTGTTTTTGAATCTTTTGAGAATTATATACTTATTGCAAACGATAACATTAACTTTTATGATATAAAAAATGGTCTTTCGTATGAGAATGTCATTACCCAGGAACAACTAAAGAATTTTGATATTAATAATTTAAAAGTTATTGATGAAAAATTATATGCTTCTCACGATATGGGTATTTTCGAATTTGATATTCATAAGCTTATCGATCTAAATTCAGATAGTAGTTTTAGTTCTTATGAGTACAATGAATTATTAAATGCTCATATACCCAAAGGTTTTATGGATATAGAACTAATAGGAGAAACGCTTTTTCTAACAAGTGATAATAAGAATCTGGTTAGTTACCCTAAAGATTTTAGTGCCATTATTACCGATTATTCTTTTAATGGAGATTCTTCAAAATCTCTGGCAGCGTCAACAATACAGAAATTGCAGTACATAAAAGAAGAGGAAAAATTGTATATCGCTTCTTTAGGTAATGGTTTGTTTACTCTAGATTTAAACACACAAGAATTTCAAAATTACAATGTAACCAGTGGCTTACTATCGAATAATGTTTATGACTTCTTAACTGTTGATGGTACTCTGTATTTTCAATCGGGAACAGGAATAAATTTTATTGAGAACAACTTGATTAAGAATTTTTCTGAAGAAGATGGTCTAAAATTTGATCTGTTTCACAAGGAATCTCTCCATGCCGTGGGCAATGAATTAGTTGTATCTGGGGGAAATGGAATTCAAATCATACCTTTTGATTCTTTTACAAATATTGAATCCCAAAGCTTTGAATTAAATTTATTTAGGGCAGTTGGTATAGATAAATTAAATTCTAAGTCAGATATAAATTTCAGTGATAATTCATTACAAGTTGATTATACTACAAAAACATTAATTCTTGATTTGTTTAGCTCAGTTCGGTATAAATCAGATCAAATCCAATTTGTTTTTGAACAAACAGGTGTTAAAGACTTTATTTCAAATGGATTTAACAATCAAATCCAGTTAAATGGATTACCCTATTATGAATCTAGTCTAAAAATTTATGGTATTAATTCTAATGGAGAAAGAAGTACTAATGATTTAAATCTTACAATTTATAATGCACCACCATGGTGGTTAAGATATGAATCTATTGCAGCCTATATAATTTTAACGTTCATCGGCATGCGATTTTTTGTAAAATATAGAGAAGCTAAAACTAAAGAACGATTAGAAGGGGAGCGAAAGAGTGAAGAACTAGAAGAGGCACGTCAATTACAACTCAGTTTATTACCGAAAAAAAATCCTGAGGTAAAAAATTTTGATATAAGTACTTACTTAAAATCAGCAACTGAAATTGGCGGAGATTATTACGACTTTTTCTATAAAAAGGGAGAATATTTTTATGCAATATGTGGTGATGCAACAGGGCATGGTGTTGTCTCTGGAATTATGGTGTCTGTGACAAAGGCAGGCTTACATGGCATACCAATGGGTGAGCCTTCGCTAATTCTAGAGCAACTCAATAGAATTGTTAAAAGAGTAAATTTTGGCAGGCTTAGAATGAGTCTTAGTGTAGCCAAGTTTAACGATGACAATTTTGAAATTACTTCGGCTGCAATGCCTCCTACTTATTATTATAAAGCCGCCAGTAAGCAAGTAGAAGAGATTCTGGAGCCTAATTTACCCTTAGGTGGGATAGAGTCAGAAAAGTATACCGGAGTAACAAAGAAGTTTGAGCAAAATGATGTAATGGTCATGATTTCAGATGGATTACCTGAACTTCCAAATGACGATAATATTCTATTAGATTATGAAGAAATAGAAAGTTGTATTGGGTTAAATGCTCATAAATCTTCTGAAGAGATTAAAAATGCCTTGGTGAATTTAGCAGATCAATGGTCTAATGGTATAATGAATCCAGATGATATCACAATTGTTGTGATAAAAAAGGTTGCTTAGGCGTTAAATATCCAGTTTTGAATTTGCTTTTTCTTTCCTTTCACGAAAATTGGATCCTTTTCATCAAAACCTTGATGATCATCTAATTCAGAATAAACGCTTTTGGAAATTACAATTTGACCTGCCTTTGCATGAGAACACAGCCTTGCGGCTAAATTTACAGCGTCACCAATAACGGTGTAGTTCATTTGACGTTCCGAACCGATATTACCGCAAACTACCTTGCCTTGATTGATACCTATACCTATTCTCAGTTTTGGCAAACCTTCAATGGCTATTCTATTATTAAACTTTTCAAGTGCTTGAAACATTTGTTTGGCCGAATCAACAGCTCTCTGGGCATCATTTTGTTGTTTTAAAGGAACACCATATAATACCATTAATTCATCACCAATTATTTTATCTAAAGTTCCGTTATTAGAAAAAACAACGTCTATCATTGATTCGAAATAATTATTTAATAGGTAGACAACTTCTTCAGGTTTCATTTTTTCTGACATTGCCGTAAACCCTCTAATATCACAAAAAAGGATGCACACTTCATTTTGCGCACCACCAAGTTCCAGTGAGGTTTCATTTTTAAGTAGTTCGTCAACAATGTTTTCAGAAACGTATTTTTTGAAAGTTGATTTTAATTTGTTAAGGTTTGATAAATCCTCAAATGAAAATACAATCCCTGATCTTTCATTTTCTTCATTAAATGCAGGAGAAAGAGTTAAGTTGATTTCGTGAGAAGTACCTCCTAAGTCGTCTATTTTAAAATTGTTTTCGAAAATAATATCATTTTGACTTTCTGCTTCTTCTAAGAGCGCAATTAAATTTGGATTATTTTGGAAAACCATGAAATAATGATTTTGTAAAAAATCATCGTTATCAATCGAAAATATCTTTCTCGCGCTATTATTGACGAATTCGATTTCTCCTAAGACATTAATCATTATTATCCCTGTTGTAATTGAAGACATGATATTTTCAACAAGTTTATGGGACTCTTTTAATGAATCAATAAGTTGGATATTGTCATAAGCTAAACTTACTTTTTTACAGAGACTATCAAAAAGTCT
This sequence comes from Flavobacteriaceae bacterium, assembly GCA_002691685.1. Classification (GTDB taxonomy): domain Bacteria; phylum Bacteroidota; class Bacteroidia; order Flavobacteriales; family Flavobacteriaceae; genus UBA3478. Next base: position 13,488 of record NZIQ01000026.1, read on the forward strand.
TAGGTCTTGATTAGTGAAACGAATTGTTCCATGTCTGCTTTCTTTATCAATTAATATAATAGCTCCTTCAAGTTGATTATTTGATTCTAGTGGACTTACAACACAATTTTTTTTCGCGAAATTAAGTAGTTTGTAATTTTCAGGATCGTTTATTATTAGTGATGACGTGGAATCATTTAAACTTTTTAGAACCCCTTTGGTTATCCTTAAAATGTGTTTTGGTTCTTCGTCTTTATTTAAATTGAATAAAGCTTCAACATTGAAAAAATCTGATTTCTTGTCACGTATCAATACTAAACCCTTAGAGGCATTCATTATGGAAAGAATCATAATCAAAATGTCACTAAAAAGTTGTTCTTTAGCCTGTTTTTGAGCGTTAATGATTTCTGTAATATCAATGAGCGATTCTGTTTCTAAGGTTTTATTACCGAGCTCCTTTTTAGTTTTGTTTATTTCTTGATTTAAATGCGAGAGTTGCAGTTGCTGTTGAATTAATAATTTAAGAGAAATTATTGTGTTTTTAGACGAAGAAGACGGTTTGTTATTACTTGGAAGAATAAGAAGACCAATTCTTTTTTGTTCGAAATGAATGAATGAAAACCAAGCATAACGATGAGGTCCAAATATATTCAAATGAGATGAATTAATTGAATCCTCTAGGTCTATTATATTACTATTATTCTCGTTGAATAATTTCTCAGGAAAACTAATGTCTGAAAAGTACTTGTTCAGTCCTATAGTAGTCAATAACCCCTTTTGGTTAAAAAAGTGCAGCTGTAAGGATTTAAATTTTTTTTCTGACTTTAGATCAGAGTAAAATAGATTTAAATCCAAGTCTAGACCAGTAAATTTCATTGGTTATTCCATCATGACATGGCTTCAATCGCATCGTTTTCGTTGGAATAGCAAGAACAATACTTGGTGAGACCCATAATTTTAAACGTTTTCTCTATTATCGGGGCAAGATTACAAAAAGCTAATGTTCCATCCGTTTCTTGTAATTGCTCAATTAATTCAATTATTATTGATGCACCTATACTATTAACAATATTTGATTGCTCTAAATCAATAAGTACATGATTAATGCCGTTGGCAATATGTTCTTGTGCGGCGTCTTGTATGTCTTGACCTAAATCTTTGTTTAAATACCCTTCTGTTTTTATTACAAGAACTTCACCTTTTAGGCTTGCTTCTAAAATTTTATTCATCGTTTTGGTCTTTCTTTTTAATCATTGTTAGCGTTGTTCCAGAATCACTTGATTCAAAATCTACCGAGTCCATTAATTCTTTTATTAACATAAGGCCCCATCCTCTTTTTCGTTCATCAGAGTTAATTTTAGATTCGATTTTAGGTATTTTCACCTGAGATGCATCAAATCCAATTCCTTTATCAATTACCTTAATCATTAAATTATCGTCATCTATTATAAAATGAATATAAACTTCACTTTTTGATTCAGAATGCTCAAAAGCATTTATACAAGCCTCAATTAAAGCCATTGAAATTTCATCTGATTTTTCTTCTGAAAGTTGCATATGTTTGGAAACAACATCTGCCGTTTGTGTAGCTACTAGTTCCATATTTTTAAGGATTGGCAGCTTTAATTCAACTGTTGGTTTTTTTTCCATAGGTTAGGATTAATTACGCTTTGAATATAATATTTTTTTTATCTAAAATTGCAAGTTTTAGATTTATTAGTTGTTTGGTTTTGTTTTTCTGTTAACCCCATATGCATTTTGACATCCTTTAAAAAACAACCATTTAATATTGTTTTGAACTTTTATTCATGTTGTTACCTTGATGTTTGAAATAAAATTATGACGAAAGGCGATAAAATTTTACCCTATTTCTTATCCATCTCGGTCATTGGTTATTTCATTCTTAGAACCATTTATAATAAAAATAACTTTTTGAATAGCCCAAATTAGTTGTGGGTATTGTTGCAGATCAGATTCACTATGATTACTTAACTCGATTTTGGACCACAATGGAGAAGGAGGCTTCAAGCGATTGGTTAAGGGCAATTTTAATCAAAAATAGCTTACCTCATTTAAAGTTGAGGAACTAATGGAGAGATCCGAAATTGAGCATGTGTTTACAGCTGAACAAGTGTATGGATATAACGAAATGAATCGAATGAAAAACTTAGTACAAAACGGTCATAGTCTTAAGTGTTCAGGAGATATTGTATTTATTCAAAAACAGGGGTATATCTCGAATCAAAGATTTGGCTACTCATGCCTCTGGAATGAAATACGACACCCACGGGCCTTATTTGTTCTGTGGCAAGGGAATTAAAGGAAGTACTGTAGAGCGCACTCTAGTTCTAGATATAGCCTCTACTATGTCTATACTTTCGGGCATTTCATTTCCTAATGGAACAACAGGAAATCCAATTAAGGTGGTTTTTGATCACTAAGCTCTAGAAGATTTTTTTTCTGATTTTTTGATAGCGTAACTTTTTGATACACCTAGCTTGTTGAGGGGTGACATAGGGCGTAATAGATGCTGTTTTTTTTGCTTTGAAAAAGCCTTGTAACTGTTGATAAACAGCGCTTATATTTTTGCTTCTTGAGTATTGTTTGAGTATGCCTAAAAAACTCAGTTTAAAATCATAGCCCATTCTGTAATAACTTATTCCTTTCTTGAGGTAATAATCTGATTTTGAATGGTAATCTTGAGAGGTAGGTCTTAAATGTTTGACCTGTATATTTTTTAAAGTTGTAATTTCAAATCCTTGACATTCTGCCAAAAGGGTGTCAATACTATCCCATCCAAGTTCTGCATACAAACCTCCAATCGCTTCAAAACAAGCTTTTGAATAGTACTTTATGGGACCCCTAATGTGATTTCGATCGGCGATATTCTCATAGATCCAGCCTTTTTCGTCTTGTATATGTAAAAGTCCTGCGCACATGCCTAAATTCGTATTGGCTTTGAAGGCCTCATTTAAGGATTCGAAATAATGATGAGGTAAAATCACATCGGCATCAAATTTACCGATGAAATCAGCTTCTATGATCTGCTTGAGACCATAATTGAAAGCTTGAATGACTTTAGCTCCTGGGCTACGTTGGGCTCTACTCTCGTGCTTGATGTATATTATGAAGTCATGATCCTTGGCTAAAGCTTGAGCAATTTCGGTGCTAGCATCAGTTGAAGAGTCATCTACAAGTATAATTTGGTTGGGTACTTTAGTTTGATTTATAAAACTGTGGATACAATCTTTGAGAAAAGATTCTTCATTGTAGAATGGAATAACAATTGCTATTCGCATTAGTACTTGTAGACAATGGCGTTGATGTTCATACCTGCACCCACGCTGGCCATGATAACTATGTCTCCTTCACGAAGTTGATGCTCACTATAAACTCCTTGACGAACCATATCATATAGAATAGGAACTGTGGCTACAGAGTTATTACCGACGGTCTGAATGTTCATGGGCATTATGTTTTTTGGCACCTCTTTTTTGAACTTACGGTAAAAGCGCTTGATAATAGCTTCATCCATTTTTTCATTGGCCTGATGAATAAATACTTTTTTCACATTTTCTATAGATTCTCCAGATTTTTCTAAACACACGCGAAGGGCTTCTGGTACATTGACCACAGCAAGCTCATATACTTTACGGCCGTTCATTTTGATAAATCGCGTATTGTCGTAACCGTTTTCTTTATGATTCGACTTATCGAAATACAAGTAGAAGGTTTCGTCTCCAGCAAAGGTTTGTGAGTGATGTGCTAATATTTCTCCACGGCCTTGTGTTTCTCCAAGGATACAAGCTCCAGCGCCATCAGCAAAAATCATACTGTCTCTATCGTGATGATCAACCACTCTTGAAAGTGCTTCGCCTCCTATGACAAGACAGTTTTTTGCCATTCCACTTTGAATAAATGCCTTGGCTTGAATCATGGCTTCAATCCATCCTGGACAGCCGAAAATCATATCGTATGCCACACAGTTAGGATTTTTAATTTGCAATTGATTCTTTACTTTACTCGCTAAAGAAGGGATGAGATCGGATTGATTTTCACCTTTTCTAACATCTCCGAAATTATGGGCGAAGATGATATAGTCTATGGATTCTTTGTCAATGTTCGCGTCTTCAATCGCTTTTTTTGCCGCCTGATAACCCAGATCAGAAGTCAACTCATCGTCTTGTGCATAACGTCTTTCGCGTATTCCTGTGATGGCTTGAAACTTTTCAATAATCTCAGTGTTATCATCTTCAAAACGGTCTCCTTGATTGGAATAAAACTCGTGCTCCAAAAAATGCTCATTTTTGGTTAACACTTTGGGTATATAACTTCCAGTACCTAAAATTCCAATCGCCATAAGGTTGTTTCTGTTACTCTAATTTACAGGCATCTTAAATGTTTTTACGCGTTTAGTCAAAATACTTACCGAAGCCTAAACAAGGGTTTAAAAGAAATCTACACGCTTGAATTTAATTTTAAAATTTTGATAACCAAATACTTATGGTTTAACTATAGAATTCCATAGGTGCACAAGTACACATTAAATTACGATCTCCAAAGGCCTCATCAGCTCTTCGTACATTTGGCCAAAACTTATTTTCTCTCACAAAATCTAATGGGAATGCTGCTTTTTCTCGGCTGTAATCATAGGGCCAATCGTCCGAGGTAATCATAGACAAGGTATGAGGTGCATTTTTTAAGAGATTTGATATTTCTTCGCTATGACATTCTAAGATTTCTTTTTTAATCGAAAGCATTGCCTCACAGAAGCGATCTAATTCTGATAAGCTTTCACTTTCTGTTGGTTCAATCATCATCGTGCCTGCCACAGGAAAAGATACTGTCGGCGCGTGAAAACCATAATCCATTAATCGTTTGGCTATATCGGTTACCTCAATACCATAGGCTTTAAATGGTCTACAGTCAGTGATCATTTCATGAGCTGCACGCCCTTGCTCTCCAACATATAAAACGGGATAGTCGTTTTCTAATCTACTTTTGATGTAGTTCGCATTGAGTATAGCATATTCAGTTGATTTTGTTAATCCTTCGGGCCCTAATAATCGGATGTAAGAGTAAGAAATAAGACAAGCCAACGCACTTCCAAATGGTGCAGCCGAAATAGCAGTTATTCCTTTTGAACCTCCGGTTGGAACCAATGGATTGGTAGGTAAAAAGTCCGCGAGTTGAGCTGCTACACAAATTGGTCCGACTCCTGGTCCACCTCCTCCATGTGGAATGGCAAATGTTTTATGCAGATTTAAATGACAAACATCTGCTCCAATTAGTGCTGGATTGGTGAGTCCAACTTGAGCATTCATATTGGCACCGTCCATATAAACTTGACCTCCATTTTGGTGAATGACATCGGTGATTTCTTTTATGGAAGATTCAAAAACCCCATGCGTTGAAGGATATGTCACCATAAGTGCAGCTAAATTATCCGAATGTACAATAGCTTTCTCTTTTAGATCCTCTAAATCAATATTTCCCCTCTCGTCGGTTTTGACTACTACTACTTTCATTCCTGCCATCACTGCTGATGCTGGGTTTGTTCCATGAGCTGAAGATGGAATTAAACAGATTGTACGGTGCTCATTACCATTAGCTTTGTGATAGGCTCTAATGGTCATTAGGCCTGCATACTCTCCTTGCGCACCTGAATTTGGTTGCAGTGAGGTAGCTGCGAATCCAGTAATTTCTGTGAGGTAATTTTCTAGTGCTATGAGCATCTCAGTGTATCCCGAAACTTGGTCTAAAGGTGCAAATGGGTGAATGTTTCCCCAATTACTCCAACTAAGTGGTAGCATTTGAGTAGCTGCATTTAGTTTCATCGTGCAACTACCTAATGCAATCATAGATTGATTTAAGGCCAAGTCTTTACGTTCTAATTTTTTGATGTAGCGCATCAAATCTATTTCAGAGTGATAGCTATTGAAAACCTCGTGCTCGAGATAAGAGCTCTCTCGCTCAGCTTTTATGTTCTCGCTGTGAAATAACCCGGCAACGCTATTTTCTGCTATTGCTACAGACTCACCACTGATTATTTCCACAACTGTTGAAAGGTCTCTTTCTGAAGTGGTTTCATTAATGGAAACAGAGAAATGATGCTCATCAATAAAATTGAAATTGTATTGTTCTTGCAGGCTTCTTGTTTTTATTTGGTCGAGTGTATCGCTTTTAAATAACAAGGTGTCAAAGTAGGTGTCGTTGAGTTGTTCAACTCCACTTTTTTGAAGAAGATCCGAAAGAAGTTTGGTTTTTAGGTGCACAGCTCTTGCGATATTTTTCAACCCCTTTGGGCCGTGATAAACAGCATACATTCCAGCCATAACTGCAAGTAGAACTTGAGCTGTACAAATATTTGAGGTGGCCTTATCTCTTTTGATGTGTTGTTCTCTAGTTTGCAATGCCATTCTCAAAGCCTGATTACCGTCAGTGTCAATGGTTTGTCCTATGATTCTACCTGGAACACTTCGTTTGTAAGCCTCTTTAGTGGCAAAAAAAGCAGCATGAGGCCCTCCGTAGCCCATTGGAATTCCAAATCGCTGTGTAGTACCCACAACAACATCTACTTCATATGTGCCAGGGGCTTCAAACCACAAGAGACTCAAAATGTCTGCAGCTACAACCACTTTGATATCGTGAGCTTTGCAGTTAGATGCAATATTTTTAAGATCTGGTAATTGCCCGTGCTTTCCTGGATATTGAACAAATGCACCGTAATAAGTATGATCTAGTTGGTGTTCTTTAAACTTTCCAATCACCAGCTCTATATGAAGTGGTGTGGATCTTGTTTCAAGAACGCTAAGTGTCTGCGGAAGGCAATTTTCATCTACAAAGAACTTTAAAACACCTTCTTTTTTTTGCGCTCTACTTCTTAAATCAAAAAGCATTGTCATTGCCTCAGCCGCTGCGGTACTCTCATCAAGTAAGGAAGCGTTAGCAATTTCCATTTTGGTCAAATCACAAACCACTGTTTGAAAGTTGAGAAGAGCCTCTAATCTTCCTTGTGCTATTTCAGCTTGATAGGGAGTGTAGGCCGTATACCAACTCGGGTTCTCAAGAATGTTTCTCTTGATTACACTTGGAGTAATACTCGGATGATATCCTAAACCGATATAACTATTTAAGTTTTTGTTTTTGAGGGATAAGGCTTCTAGATGATTTAAAACCTCATATTCTGAGATAGCCTTTGGCAGTCGCATTTTCTCACGATTTCTAATATCTTCAGGTATGGTTTGATCTATGAGTTCTTGGAGGTTAGAAACTCCAATTTGTTCCAACATCTCACCCTCTTCATGGGTATTTATACCAATGTGACGATTTGAGAATTGATCCGTGTACATAACATTTTTTTTTTCAGTGTACAAAATTATCGATTTCCACGTTTATTTTATGTACTGTCCTGACAGATAGTTCTTAATTTATTAACGAAATAATTCCTTTGAGCGACAAAGTCTATAGAGATTTTTTAAAGTACTATGTAGATTCTAGTGTGCATGTGGCCTTAGCACTATGCTGTTTGTATGTGCTCAGTGCACATTTAATGAATCTATTGATGGATTTTAAGTGGATAACTTTTCTCTTTTTTTCCTCGGTTTCCTATTACAATATTGTAAAGTTTGGAGGTTTGTTGTTGGAGACCAAAAACAAATCAACATCTTTTTTATTTTTTGTAAGAATTCTTACTAAAATTTCACTTCTCGTTTCTCTTGTGCTTTTTTGCTTCTTTAATTTTGAATTACAAATCTTCATTAGTGCCAATGGATTACTGTCTATGGCCTACGCACTTCCAGTGCTTTCCTCTAAACCACAACTTCGAAATCACGGCTTTTTAAAGGTGTTTATCGTCGCATTTATTTGGACTTCATTTACTTTTTTAGCGCCCATTTTAATTGAAAATGGATTAGAATTTATTCAAATGAGCAACGCTTTTAGAGATTGGATTTTGTTGTATACACAGCGTTTTCTCTTAGTTGTCATTTTAATGATTCCATTTGAGTTAAGAGATATACGTCAAGATCAGCTTTACTCAAGAACGATTCCTCAATATTTTGGTATTACCAACACCAAGTGGCTAGGTGCTTTATTGGCTATGTTATGGTTAATATTAACCTTTGTACGGGAGCGATATGTTTTTGTGGAGGTGGGTAGTCGGTTTATAATATGGTTGATTTTACTTTTATTTATTGGCTTAAGTTCTACCAATCAGCGACCCTATTTTGCCTCATTTTGGGTTGAGGCGGTGCCCATGTTTTTTTGGATGATACTAATTAGCGGTATTCTACTACTTTAAACCAAGCCTGCTCTTTTAAGTAAAGCCTCTACTTTTGGCTTTCTTCCCCTAAATGCAGTATACAATTTCATAGGGTCTTCTGTTCCTCCTTTAGACAAAATGGAATCTTTCAATTTTGAGGCGATTTTGGAGTCAAAAATGCCTTTTTCTTGAAAGTATTCAAAAGCATCAGCATCAAGTACTTCAGCCCATTTATAACTGTAATAACCAGCGGCGTAACCTCCTTGAAAAATATGTGAAAAAGCAGTACTCATGCATGTTTGGTTACAAGCTTCTAGGAGCTCAAAAGACTGCATTTTTTCTGCCTCAAACTCTTTAATACTTTTTTCTGAATCAAAACAAGTAGTATGCCATGCCATGTCCAGCGATGCAAAACTCAATTGTCTTAGTGTAGCCATTCCTTCTTGAAAGTTTGCTGCCTGTTTGAGTTTAACAATGTCTTCAATAGGTATGACTTTGTTTGTGTCATAATGCTTGGCAAAAAGGTTTAAGGCTTCTTCTTGATAGCACCAATTTTCGAAAAGTTGGCTTGGTAATTCTACAAAATCCCAAGATACTGAGGTTCCTGAAAGACTACTGTATTTGGTATTTGCTAAAATACCGTGCAGAGCGTGGCCAAACTCGTGAAAAAGAGTGAGCACTTCTTCAAATTGTAAAAGTGCGGGTTGGGTTTCTGTGGCTTTACTGAAATTACAAACAATAGAAACGTGTGGGCGATGGTTTTGCGCTTCTGCAATAAATTGAGATTGATATGAAGTCATCCACGCTCCATTTCGTTTAGATGCCCTTGGATGAAAATCGGTATACAAATAAGCTAAAGGTTGCTTTTTGTCGTCTAGAACTTCGAAAATACGCACTTCAGGATGATAGACTTCAACCTTGCTCAAAGGTCTAAACTCCAATTGAAAAAGTCGATTACAGATGTCAAAAACACCGTCTAGTACTCTATCTAAACTAAAATAGACTCTAAGTTTCTCTCTATCAATATCAAATTTCTCAGCTTTGAGATGTTCGCTAAAATAAGCGACATCCCATTTCTGTAGATCTTTAATCCCCTCTTTTGTAGCTGCGAATTCTTTTAGCTCTTTGAGTTCTTTCTGTGCTGCAGGTAAAGCTTTTTTATAGAGTTCTTCGATAAAATCAAAGACCATTTTAGGTGTTTTAGCCATGCGTTCATCCAATATGAAATCAGCGTAGGTGTCAAACCCTAGTATTTTAGCCCTTTGACTTCTAAGTGCAACTATTTCTTTTACCGTCTTTTCGTTGTTAAATTCATTTTTTTGAAATCCTTTCTGACCGAAAGCAATGAAGAGCTCTTTTCGCAGACTTCGATCTTTGCAGTACCTCATAAAGGGTAAATAGCTAGGATAGTCTAGTGTAAAAACATGACCGTTTTTTTGCCGTTGTTCGGCAGCGAGTCTCGCCGCATCTTTAGCACTTTTTGGTAATCCTTTGAGCTTTGACTCGTCTTGTACATGAAGTTCATAAGCATTTGAATCTGCTAAAACGTTTGATCCGAATTTAACAGAAAGCATAGATAGTTTCTCGTCTACTTTCCGCAATTCTTCTTTTTGCTCACTTTTTAATAATGCGCCATTATTGGTGAACTTTTTAAAGGTTTTTTCGAGTAGCATTTGAGCTTCTCCTTTTACATCTGCAGAATGATATACGGCTTGAATTCGTTGAAATAGCTCTTGGTCTAGTATAATATCATTGCTGAAATTACTGAGTTTTGGTGCTATTTGTTGAGCGGCTTCTTGCCATTTTTCACTTGTATTTGCTGAGTTTAGGTTGAAGAAAGCGCTACTAAATTGAGCTAAATGTTGGCCACTTTGATCTAAGGCGGCTATGGTATTTTCGAATGTGGGTACTTCTGGATTATTTTTGATGACCTTTATTTCTTCCTTACTACGGGTAATACCTGATTCGATTTCTGTGAGGTAATCTTCAAGCTGATACGCGCTAAATGCAAATGGAGCGCTTAAAATAGATTTCATTTAATGTGATTGTGATTTCAAAGATGCAGCCCCTTGTTCTACTTTTTGTTTGAGTCCTTCTTTATAGCTGATTATTTTGTTCAAAATATTCTCATCTGAAGCTCCAAGTATTTGTGCCGCTAAAATACCTGCGTTTTTGGAACCATCTAAAGCTACAGTCGCTACGGGAACACCTGCCGGCATTTGAAGAATGGAAAGTACAGAATCCCATCCGTCAATTGAATTTCTACTCTTAACTGGAACACCAATAACGGGTAATGGACTTAATGAGGCTACCATTCCTGGAAGGTGCGCAGCGCCTCCTGCTCCGGCAATGATGACCCCAACATTATTGAGATGCGCATTTTTTGAAAATTCAAAGAGTTTTTCTGGCGTACGATGCGCAGAAACAATGTCAACCTCTGTTTTTATGCCTAACTCTTTTAAAACTTCGATGGCCTCATTCATGACTGTTAAATCACTTGTGCTACCCATCACGATGGCTACTTTTTTCATACGCTTATTACTTTTATCATTGATTTTATTTGCTTCGCCTTTTGATAGGCTTTTTCAAGATTAGCATCTACAATTGTCATATGTCCCATTTTTCTAAAAGGTCTTGTTTCTGCTTTGCCGTATACATGAGCATAAACTCCTTCAATGGCTAAAGCCTCTTTTAAACCTTGGTAGATCACTGGTCCGTTATGTTTGGCTTCACCTATAAGATTGATCATTATGCCGCAGCATTTGGATGCACTTGAACCTAAAGGTAGGTCTAAGACGGCTCTAATATGCTGTTCAAATTGGTCGGTATAATTTGATTCTATAGTTTGGTGTCCACTATTGTGAGGTCTTGGTGCTACTTCATTGATAAGAATATCTCCTGATTTGGTCAAAAACATCTCAACAGCTAGTAAACCAACGATATCCATCTTTTCAGCAACTTCTAATGCTAATTGTTCTGCTTTTTGATGAATTGATTTGTCAAGTGGAGCTGGGGAAACGACATATTCGACTAAGTTCGCAGTGGGGTGAAAATCCATAGCGACAAGGGGATAAGTTTTGACCTCTCCTTGACTACTTCTTGCCACAATTACTGCAATTTCTTTTTCGAAATCAATTAATTGTTCTGCCAAGCATGGTCCATTGGGAATTTGTGCGATATCATGCTCACTTTTCACCACTTGAACTCCTTTGCCATCGTATCCGAATTCAGCGGATTTCCAAACGAAGGGTAGTGGTGGTGTATTTTTGACAAGGTCGTCTTTATCTGTAAATTTTTGAAAGGGAGCTGTTGGCAATTGATGTTGCTTATAAAACGTTTTTTGACGTACCTTATTTCGAATAACGTTCAAGCTTTTGGGCTTCGGATAAACTTTGATTCCTTCTCGCTCTAACTGTTCTAGAGCGGCCACATTTACGTTTTCGATCTCAATAGTTAAGACATTTACTTTTTTGCCAAATTCATACACGGTGTCATAATCTAGAAGATCCCCTTGAAAAAAGGTATTACAACTCAATCGAGCTGGTGCACTTTCAGAAGGATCTAGAATCAAGGTATGTATATCCATTTTTCTTGTATGGACTGTCATCATTTTTCCGAGCTGTCCTCCACCTAAAATACCGAGCTTAAAGCTTGAACTTGAATACTGCATATGTCATTAATTAAGGCAAAAATACGGCAAA
>NZIQ01000027.1 GCA_002691685.1 Flavobacteriaceae bacterium
AGATGAAGGAGCGAAAATCAGAGATCGAGCCTTGGATTCAAAATCATATGGAGTATCTAAACAAAAAGAACTTCGAGAAAAGTCTTCATCAGATTATTTTGTTGAAGACTACCTTTGGACAGGCATAGGATTGGCGCGTTCTGGATGTGGAGCTGCAATTGTGGGAAACCCCGATCAGGTATATAAAAAGTTAAAAGGCTATATAGAAATGGGCTTCGAAGCCTTTATTCTATCTGGTTATCCGCATTACGATGAATGTGATTTATTCGCAAAATACGTGCTTCCACGCTTTCAAACCTGTGCATTAAATGAAGAAATGAACAGAAAACCCAAAGCGCTTCCTCAAACGCCCTTAGGTAGCGCAAAACGCTTGTAAACCATGCTAGACTTAATCATCGTACTTTGTTATTTCGGACTGATTTTGATACTGGCACTGCGCTCTTCTAGCGGACAAGTGCAGAGTTCAGAAGCCTATTTTCTCAGCAACAGAAATCTTAAATGGTACTCTATTGCCTTGTCAACAGTGGCCACAAATATTAATGGTTATCAGTTTTTAGGAATGATGGGCTCGGCCTATTTATACGGTTTGGCTCAAGCTAGTCTTGAAATCAATGCCATACAGGGAATTCTTCTCGGTGCTTTAATTTTCATTCCTTTTTATCTCAAAGAAAAGATTACCACTATTACTGAATTTATACAAATCAAATTGGGAAAGAAAATAGCCTTGTTTTATTCATTGGCTAATATTGGTCTTTTCGCCACTGTAACCCTTGGAGCAGCTCTTTTTTGGGGTGCCTATGCGGCTGATGTCGTCTTTGGGGAGCAGTTATCTTTTATCAGTGATAATCGCATTCATCGAATAGGCGTTTTAATCTTGTTTTTAGGCTTATTTTCAGCTTTTTACACTTATTTAGGAGGACTAAGCGCTGTGGTTCGCACTGATATTTTACAGTTTTCTATTTTACTCACAGGAGGAATTATAGTCTGCGTTGTAGCGGTACAAGAATTGGGAGGATGGCAACAGCTCTACATCAAGACACCTGAAAAAATGCATTTGCATTTGGACGCCTCGCATCCCACGCTTCCCTGGACTCATATGCTGGGATTGTTTTTTTTAAACATCAATTATTGGTGTGCCAATCAAACCATCATTCAACGCGCATTGGCGGCAAAAAGCCTCAAACAGGCTCAAGCAGGATTTATAATAGGTGGAACCATCAAATATCTTATGGCCGTTGTTATTGTCATTCCAGGAATTGCACTCTACGGAATCTTGGGTGATGGTTTAGGCGAGCCTGATTTGGCCTTTCCTTATTTGGTGAAGACCTACTTGCCAGTGGGAGTACAGGGAATTATTCTCTGCAGTTTGTTCGCTTCTTTGATGAGTACAGTGGATTCGACCTTTAACTCAATTGCAACCCTATGGTCAGTGGATATATACAGTTCTTATATCAATAAAAAGGCTGATGATGCATCGAAAATTCAAGCTGGTCGAAATGCCATTCTAATGAGTTTATGCACTGCATTATTAATGGGATTTGTCCTGCTGTATTTGAAATTTGAAAATCCAACAAGTGCCTTTACCCACACCCTAAATGAATTGAGGTATTTTATCAATTGTGGAATAGTTGTTCTGATTCTCAGCGCGATTTTACTATTAAAGCCAAAGCACAAGGTGATTTTAACGGCTTTTATCTTGACGGTTCCACTCAATCTTTTGATCAAATTCATATTTCCAGACCTCAATTACTTTTTACGCGCATTTTGGGTCATTTTTATTGGATTTACCATTGGGGTTTTAGGTTCAAAGTTTCAAATGAACCCTGTCAAAGACTTATTTCAGCCTGCAGATTCAAAAATTACAGTTTGGGCTTTACTCTTGGCGCTGAGTTTAGTCTTGTGCCACGTGCTTTTTAGCTAATAGTAGTTTGATATTCAGTCTGATTCATTAACTTATTCGCCAATACTATTCATAAACAATGCGAGCCAAATTTAGAATCTACATTGAAGTCATAAGTGCAATTTCCATCGTTTTGTCTTTGGTTTTTTTAGGATTAGAGGTCAACACCTATAACAAACTTTCAAAGGCATCGATAAGACAATCACTAAATGAAACCGATATGGAGGTTGGAAAAATGCACCTTAACCAAGAAGTAATCGTTCAAGCAAGATATAAGTTAGCCAGAAATCAAGAACTAACTGATTTCGAAGAATATATGATGATTGAATACCAATCGTTTAATTACAGGGATTTTGATAATTCCTTTTATCAATATCGAATGGGTTTATTCGATGAAAACGCTTGGTTAGCCTATCGTAGAATTATTGAAGATGATCTCAAAAACAATAAGTACGTCAAGGAAATGTGGAAAAATTATAAGCAGCGCTTTAGTTTAGAATTCCAAAATGAGATTGAAGATTTGAGAGAAAATAGTGAGCAATAAAGATCTTATGAAAAAAAACATCATTAAATACGGGTTGGAATTTTTAATCATTACCCTCGGTCTTTCCCTTTCTTTCTTCGTAGAATACAAAAGAGAACGGTCCTACAAAGAGCAACTCAAAGAACAGGCGCTAGTGCGAATTTTAGGAAATATCACCCAAGATTTAGGTGATTTTGAATTTAACTTAGAGGCTCATAAATTGGCGATTAAGTTTTCAGATTGGATTTTAAAGAATCATAAAAATTTAAAGGACTTCTCCAGAGACAGTATTGGTTTTCACTTGCAAATAGCCACTACGATTGTCACCACTTTTGTCGATAATCAAGAAGAGTACAGAAGTCTTCAAAGTTCGGGTCTCTTAGAGTTGATTGAAAATGAAAATCTCGCTACAGGCTTGCAAGCTAAATACGTGTATAACAATTGGCTAAAAGAACAAGAACGACAAATTGAGTTATACAGGGATAAGCTTGAGGCACATACCTCTTCTTTAGTTGAGCTTCGCACAGATGAAATCGAAAAGTTAAATAGCACTTATTCTGGTTTTTTGATTGACGCACGTTACCTTGGAGATTTTCAACTTTCCAATGAAGTGATTTATTTTCTGCGCTCCAAACGACAAGAGCACTTGAGTTATGTGGGCTATCTTCAGTACGGTATAACTGCAAATTTAAGTTTAGTTGAGATTATCAAAGAAGAATCTAGATATGAAGGTAGCATCGAAGGTCGAATCACTTCAGACAAAAAAGTCCCTTCCTTTTATTAAAAATTAAAGGTTTAGAACCATTTTTACATCAGCTCTGAGGTAGTCAGCATCTACCAAAGGAACTTGTTTAAAGCCAACTTTTTCATATAAACTGATCGCTGGAGTAAGTGCACTATTGGTAAATAGAATTAAATTTCGGGCTCCCTTTTCACGAGCCTTAACTATTGCTTTTTTACTTAGTTTTTCTGCAATACCTTTTCTCAAATAATCAAAATCCACCCCCATTTTGGTAAACTCATAACAGTCAGAAGTTATCTTCTTTAGGGCTACTGTGCCCACTATTTTACCATTCAATTCGGCAAATAAAATAAATCCTCCAGCGTCAATGATGTATTTGTTGGGCAATTTTAGAATTTGCTCATCAAGTGGCTCCATTTTGAAATACTTCTCAATCCAGGTTCGATTTAAGCGTTCAAATTCTGGTTGATATTGAGGTTTATAAGGTTTAATTTTAATTAACTCCACTAAGAAAAATACTTTTAGTAATTTCAAGTTACACAAGAACTAGAAATATGAAAAGGATTAGTTACACATCGTTATTGACGCTGCCTGTTTTTTTTTGGTGTCATTTTATAAGCGCTCAATTACCTTCGGCACAAGAGGTATTAGACCGCAGTATAGCCTACCACGATCCCAATAATAATTGGGAAGGGTTCAAAGGTACCTTCACCGTTAAAATGGAAACTCCTTCAAGGCCCTTGCGGACGTCTCAAATTCATTTAGATTTCAACAAAAGCTATTTTAAGTATGTTGTTGAACAATCAGATAATACGATAGAAGGTGTTTGGGATAAGGGGAACTGTTCACACAAACTAAACGACAGTGAGCGCTTTACATCAAAAGAAGCGGAGAAACATCGTTTGAACTGTGATCGAACAACCAAAATGAAAAACTACTACACCTACTTATATGGTTTACCAATGAAAATGAAAGACCCAGGCACTATTCTCGCTGAAAAGGTTAAAAAAGAACGCTTTCATGGTGAAGAGTTTTATAAGCTTAGGGTTGATTATGAAGAAGAGGTAGGTAAAGATGTGTGGTATTTCTATTTCGATACTCAAGATTTTCGATTACGTCATTATCAATTTTATCACGACTTATCAAAAAATGATGGCGAGTATATTCTTCTCTCAGAAGAAGTCGTCGTTCAAGGGATTAAAATGCCAAAAGTTCGTGCATGGTATATGAACAACGACGACCGTTATCTCGGAACTGATGTGCTTTACTTTCAAAATTAAGAGCAAAAAAAGCTCAACAAATCCGTGGATGTAATGAGGCTATGGAGTAGAACGTTTAAACTCTTAAAAACCGAACTTTTTTAAACGCAGATTTTTATAATCGTCAATATAGATTGACTTGACCTTCTCACTGGTTTCATTTTCATTTAGACGCACAAATCCTTTAGTTCGCTCACGACGTTCAAACTCCACGTGCTTCAAACTCCATAACTGAAGTTCGAAAATAACAGGGTATAAATCGATGCCTTTATTGGTCAAATAGTATTCTTTTACTTTTCGATCAGAAGCTTTCCTTCTGAATTCAATGATATTGAGGTAAAGTAATTTTTTAAGGCGGTCTGTAAGAATATTTGTGGCTATTCCTTCGGAAGAATCATTTAAAAATTCAGAAAAAGTACACTTTCCGTTGAACAAATCTCTTATGATAATTAGAGTCCAACGATCTCCTAATAAATCTAAAGAAACTGCGCATGCGCAGGCTTTTTTTGAATAGTTAATTTTAGTTTCCATATTTTTAAGGGGTATATTTTAGCTACAATGCTTAAACAAAAGTAGTTAACATTTTCCTAACCTTAAATTAAAATGGAGCCTTTTTCTTCCTAATTCAGTTTTAATAACCCTTATTAAGATTCACCAAGTGTAGTAAATTCTCACTTTTTTGAAGCCGAACACTATTTTCAACGATTTGTTTGACCCCGGCATTAGGGTTTGTGATGCTGGCAATATGAGGTGTAATCTGTATTTGTGGATGTGTCCAAAGGGGGCTTACTTCAGGTAATGGTTCGGTTTCAAAGACATCTAAAAAAGCACCACTTAAATAGCCCAATTCAAGGGCTTTGAGAATATCTTGTTCATTTTGAACCTTACCTCTAGCAACGTTTATAAGAAAGGTAGGATGATTGAGTTGTTCAAAAAAGGGCATACTCAGCAATTGATGCGTTTGTGGTGTGTAGGGTACAGTGCATACCAATACATTACACGATTTAAGAAAGGCTTTCAATTGATCGCCCTTGTAGGTAGTTATTTCTTCAATTTGTTTGGGCGAGGGGCTGTATCCTGTAACTTCAAAACCCAGATGAGCCAGTTTTATGGCAGCATCTTGACCCAAGGTACCCAAGCCTAATACACCTATATTTATTTGTTCTTCAGAAGCAGAATCGTGATCCCATATCTTTTGATGTTTATGACTGCTGTATTTATCCCATTTGCGCTGATGATATAAAACCGCAAAGACGATATAATTACTCATCGAAAAGGAGAGTAATGGGTCTACAATACGACAGATAGGTATACTTGGATTTAGGCCGTCATCTTTTAAAAGGTGATCCACTCCAGCTCCTAGAGAGTAATACAATTTAACGTTTGTAAAAGGTTTTAATGCTCCATTAGGATGATTCCACAGTAAAAGTACATCGACTTTTTCAGGATCACTTGTACTGAGCCCGTTTCGAAGATTGATATTAGGTGCAGTTTCCTTAAAGGCTTTTGTCCATTTTAAAACTTCTGCTTCTGGGGCAATAATGGCCCAATTTAAATCATTCATAGACTTCTACAGCTTTTAGTTGAGCACGCATAAATGCACGTGCCGATTTCATCGCCTGTTCTCTTGCAATTGAATTACCTCCAATGTGCACCCCTCGTTTTACGCAGAAAAGAAACCCAAGTTTTTGCATTATAGGACTGGACATAGGCAGTTTGAGGTAATTCATCAAAATATCTCCCCCTTGGGTAAGTTCAAAAAGGCAATTTTTAAAACTATAGCCTTTTTCATTGAAAACCACCTCTTCAGTGCTATCAAAACCGTGATGAGCATCTTTAAATACTTCCAGAGTGATATCAGTTTGTTTAGATTGAACCTCAACTAAAGTTCGGCATGGCGCTGCTGGAGTCCAATCATCAATTTCTCCAATCATAATCTTAATTGGGGCTTGCACAAAGGTTAGATTTTCAGGTTCTATAAAACAAGGGGGATAAAAGGACAGATGTGAAGAAAATTGATTGGTTTTTCCCAGCACATCGACTAAGGGTTTCCATGCTGTAAATAGGGCAACTCCACCACCTAAACTCCAACCTGTGATTGAAATTTGTCCAGGGTCAATATCCGGATGTTTTGCTAATTCATCCATTGCTCTAAAGGCATCCAAAACGATGGCAGCTATGGTCACTTCGTCTTGAGAGCCAACGGTTGAGTTTATTCCACGGCTTTTGAAACTATTGAGTTCGAAGGTGGCGAAGCCAAGTTCTCTATACATTTTGAGATAATCGTAATGATGATCTCTCCATCCTAAGCTACCAGCAACCCCAATAATCAGGGGATATTTTTGAGTAAGGCGCTGCTCATTTTCAGGGAATCTCAGTTGCCCAAATACTTCTTGAGTTTCCTGTTGCTCTAGACTTTGAATGATATCACTAAATGAAAATGGATTAGCACTTGTAAAATTGACCTGTTCTGAACAATTTTGTGCTTTGATATACCCAAAAGATAAACAGAGGATAAAGGCGTATTGAAATATATGTTTTAGATTCATTAAATGACATTTAAACCTACAAATTACATCAATTAGAGCAATGAAAAATCTAATATACTTTATTGTCAAAAATAGAATTGCGGTCATTATCATTTTAACTGCGTTTATCATTGCTTCAATGTTTTCTACGATACAAAAATTGGCCATAGACAATTCTTTGTCCATTTGGTTTTTAGAAGACAACAGCAGATACAAGGAATACCTGGAGTATCAAGAGCAATACGGATCAGATGAAATCATCATTGCCCTATTAGAGGTTGAAAACGCATTAGAATCAAGCGCCGTTGAGCATTTAAAAGCGCTTTCTGCGGACCTAGAAGGTTTAGACTTTGTTGAGTTAGTTTTCAATTTTTCCAATGCGAAATACCCCAGTTTTTCAAGGTCACAATTGAGTTTTGAGCCGCTTTATGACACTAATCGTAGTTTACAAAGTCAAGAGCGCTTACTCGCACAAATGCCTGCCATTTCAAATCAATTGATCACAGATAATGGGCAAGCCTATTTCTGCTACATTCAGCTTAAACCCACTCCTGATATTGAAGAAAATCGAACTGCAATTGTAAGTAAGTTGCATCAGGTAATAAGCGGTTATTATGAACAATTCGCGCTCTCTGGCCCACCTGTTTTAAATGAAGCCTACAACAAGGGTATATTCAAAGAAAGCATCTCCTTTGGTTTATTCACTATACTGGTAATTGTAGTCATTTTACTTTTACTCTTACCCGATAAGAAATATGTTTTAATTGCCCTCTCTTCAGTTGGTGTCCCCCTTGTTTTACTCTTTGGATGGGTTACTGCTCTCGGATTTAGTTTAAATATGATTTCTATGCTCATTCCCACCATTCTTATGGTCTACAGTGTATGCGACGCCATTCACATCATAAATATTTTTCACAAAGAGCGTGAAGCTAATCCTGCAAGTACAAAAATCGAATTGATCTACTCCAGTTTTAAGAAAAGTTTTATTCCTTGCTTGTTTACCACTTTAACCACTTTACTGAGTTATTTAGCACTGTATGTTTCTCCACTTCCAGCTTTTAAAAATATGGGCCTGGTTAGTAGTCTTGGACTTTTACTTTGTTTTGTTTTCGTTTATATTGTTTGTGCTATTGGATTTAGTTTTATCCCTAAGAATGTAAGCTTGATATCATCGGAATGTTCAGCTCCAAGACAAAAGCAGCTCTCCCATAGCCTAGCTGCATGGAGCTCTATACATCCCCATAAAATAATTGTTGTTTTTTCAATGATTTTACTCTTTGGTGTACTTTCGATTTCAAGAGTTGAAATCAATACCGATTCTTTGGATTTATTGGCCAATGGACCTGACAAAAATCAACTTCAGCGGGTAGAACAAAGCCTAAAGGGTACGTCGCGATTACAGCTAATCGTTTCACCAAAATCCAATACCATTCTTTTGAACACCAAAGGAATTAATGATTTAGAGGGTTTTCAAAATACTCTGGCACAGCATCCAAAAATCAATAACCCTATCTCACTAGTTAATATTAAAAGAATACTGCAAAAAAGAAATCCGCTATTGCGTGCTTCAAGCCTTGCTAGTCAAAACCTAGAAATCATTGATACTTCAGATTCATCAGGATTTTTTAGATTTCTCACCGATGATAAAAAAAGTGCGATAATGACCTTGAGTTTACCACAAATGAGCAGCGTAGAACTGGAAGCTGTTGTTACTTTTATTGATGAACGTTTTGTTGAATACTTTGACTTAAATGATTACACGCTAAAAGTAAATGGTTTCGCTGCAGTTTACACGCAATTAAATAGATTCATTGTAAACACACAATTAAATTCATTTTTGGCAGCCTTTTTTGCGGCCTTTCTTTGCCTATTTATTTTTGTTAAACGCTTGAGAATTACACTCTTAGTTTTACTGCCAAACCTAATTCCATTGGCCTTATTGGTTCTTGTGATGGTCCTCTGGCATATTCCCTTAGGCGTTACCACTGCAATGATCACTCCTATAATGATTGGAATAGCTATGGACGATACCATTCACTTGATGTACAATTATAAAAGATATAAAGCAATGTCTATGTCTACGGTGGATGCCATGAACCAAGCAATTATCTATACAGCACCGGCATTATTCGCATCTTCACTAGCCTTGATAGCGGGTTTTTTGGTGATTGCATCAAGCGCGGTTCCTGCAGTTAAGGTTTTTGGAATATTATGCGCTGTTGCAGTATTTGCTGCTTTGCTTATGGATTTACTTTTTCTACCTGCTTTGCTTAAAAAATACGATAAACACTAGAAGGCTTATTCGATATGGAGTAGTTGTGCGCTTCTGTGCTCTCCTCGAATTTCAACAATGTATAAATTGGCATTATTGCTATCGTCTATTTCCTCATAACGCTCTTCTTCGAGAATGCGATTTGCAAAAAAAGGAGCAGTATTACTGTGCCCTGATATGAGTGTAACCTTGCCTTTAGTTTGGGCTTTAAAATTTTCGTCAAACATTTCTGAGGGATTGTAAAACTCGATGTCTAAATTTTGTGTCTCTGAAATAGGAGTAACCGTTTCAATCGTTCTGTGATAATCTGTAGAATAAATGTGATTAAATTTAATCGAGCTTAACACGCTTTTCCACTTAAGGGCCCGCTCATGTCCTGCTTCTGTCAGATGTGGATTCTTGTTCGTCGGATCTGTTCGGTCTTTTTCGGCGTGGCGAATTAAATAATAGGTGCTAGTTTCTTGAGAATCGCATGAGCTTTGACCTAATCCTAAAAAGATTAGTACAAGCATTGAAATCAGTCGGGTTTTCATAGGTAGCCTTTAGATGTGTCTACCAAAATAGCACTTCGTCTACAAATAGCCAAGCGTCTTCTCCTGCGGAAGGATGCCACTTTGGTAATTTTTGTACGTTTTCTACAATTACTTTAAGTTCTTGAAATTGTCTCGCATCAACCTCTAGTGTAAAGCTTTTTTTGCAGACCTCTGTCGAAATTTTTTGGGGAGTATAATTTAATTTAGAGATAAATTCAAAGGAATTTGAGTTTACCTTTTTACCCATTACTCGGATAGATTTGGGATAAAGAATCCAAGCAGCTGATGACTCCATACAACTAATACTCACGTTTTTAAAATGGTCTTTAGGGTCAAGTTTTGTGGTGAATTCCAAGTTTTTTCCAGAAAAGCCTAACCAATGACCATCTGAAAAATTGATGGAGCCTTCTTGAAAGTCAAAGAGTTTAGAGACTCCATTATAAGGTTCTGCAGGTTGATGCTTTAAGACGTAATTTTCTATCTTCTTACCCACCTTGAATAAATCAACGCGAATGGCCTCACTCGCAATCCATCCTTTTTTAAAACTCTTAGCCTTTAATGTAGTTGTCTGATCAATAACAATAGGCTCATTATAAACTACCGAGCTCGAATCGGGCTGGCTACCGTCTAAGGTATATTTTATCTCATTTCCTTTGATAGGGTTGTAAAATTCCAATTTTAGCTTATCGCTAAAGAATGTATTTTCTGTTATTAAATCAGGTGATTTCAATTGTTGCGGAGAAGTAAAGCCATCAAAAATTCCAAAATCTAAATGTATTGAACTCTCCTTTTGTAATTCCTCTTGTTTTGATTTAGGAACAGCACTATTCCAAAGGTATATTTGTTCAAGGTTCTTCTTTTGGAGTAAAGGTCTTATACCCTCTGCATTTATTTCAGTCGAAGTGAGGTTCAGAGATTGTAAGTAGTCAAGTTCTAAAAGCTTTGAAATAGCGCTGTTTTGTACATTAGAATTGCTAATTCTTAGTTTTTTGAGGTACTTGAACCTGTGAAGGTTGGTCCAAAAACTTTCATCAATGGTAACTTTGTCCAAATCTAAATGAATAATATGTTCAGCGATTTTTGACATTTGCCTCACCGCTTTGGCGTCTAATTCTATGGCCATAAATTTTAGCTCAACCAAACCGTTTTTAGGAGCGTAGAATTCTACTCTAAAGTTTTGTTGTTCCAATTGTTCAATTTGTTTTTTGGTCAAGGCTTTAAGAATCGGTAATTCGTCTGGTAAGTAGGCAAGTGCAGAGGTTCGAACTTCATTAGGAAGGCTGTTTAAATCTTCAGTATTGGTGTAGCTAGCGCCTTTTTCTATCCAGTAGGCAATCAATTGAATTTCTTCACTGCTCAGTTGTAACTTACCCTCCGGAGGCATGTGTAATTCATCTTCAAGCGGAAGTTGAGCATAGTTAATCACTCGACTTTTATTTGGTTTAAAAGGTGCTATTGCCGCCCCTTTTTCTCCTCCTTCTATGATGTGCTCAGGACGATCTAAGGCAAGCATTCCTTTCTTTTTTGCATTGTTGTGACAACTGACACACTTCTGATCAAAGATTTTTGAAACTACTTGCTCATAAAGTCTGATGGAGTCCGCTTTTTTGTATTGAACCGTCTCTGGGGTTTTTGGAATGTCTAAATAGCCTTCACCATGGGTGAGTTGACCTCCAAAATGTGCAGTAGTCGTAATTAGTATAACCCCTAATAGCAAGAAATAGCTAAAACGTTTTTCAATACATATTCTTTCAAGTTTAAAGAACATGATGCCCAAAACAAGGGTGGTTGACCATCCCAAATAGAGGTGATTCTGTACAGCTTCTTTCGTGTAATCTCCAAACTTGTACAGCAGGTACCCCAAAACACTCGAGAGCAGTGCTCCCAAAAAACTGATGAGCATTCCTACTTTAATTGCTTTTTTATAAGGGTCAAGATTATTGTGGCCTAGCAAGGCTAGCACAAAAGTGTAGATAAAAGCCCCTATCGGTAGGTGTAGAATGACCGGATGAAATTTTCCTATGTACTCTAAATATACCGACACTGACTTTAAGTTATTAGTGAATGAATTACGTTACCAGAGACGTCGGTGAGTCGAAATCTTCTACCTTGATATTTATAGGTCATTTGCGTATGATCAATACCAAATTGATTTAAAATGGTCGCTTGAAGATCGTGCACGTGAACAGGATCTTTGATGACATTATATCCAAACTCGTCAGTTTCTCCATAAGTAAATCCGGGTTTGATGCCTCCTCCAGCCATAAAAATGGTAAAGGATCTCGGATGGTGATCTCGTCCATAAGAGGTTTCGGTTAAAATACCCTGACTGTAATTTGTGCGGCCAAATTCTCCACCCCAAATGACTAAGGTATCTTCAAGCAGACCTCTTTGTTTGAGATCCATGATCAGTGCAGCTGAGGCTTGATCTACATCTTTAGCCTGCTTAGCAATTTGAGTAGGAAGATTGTCGTGTTGATCCCATCCCATATGATACAATTGCACAAATCGCACATCTTTTTCAATAAGCCTCCGAGCTAGCAAACAATTTGCAGCAAATGTTCCAGGAGTTAGAGCGTCAGCCCCATACATTTGAAAAATATGATCGGGTTCATCATCGAGATTCATCACATCAGTAACTGAAGTTTGCATTCTAAATGCCATCTCGTATTGGGAAATTCTATTGATAACCTCTGGATCACCAAATGTATTTTCTTGGATCTCATTCATTTCAGCTAAATAGTCTAGCATCGCTCTACGCTCTTTTCTCGATACCCCTTCAGGATTTTTAAGATAGAGTACAGGATCTTTGCCTGATCTAAATTGAACCCCTTGGTGGAGTGAGCTCAAAAAACCATTGCCCCATAGGCGAGAATACAAGGGTTGACCATTTGGTCGTCCAGTTCCTCTGGAGAGCATGACAATAAAGGAGGGTAAGTTGTTGTTAAGACTTCCCAATCCATAGCTCATCCAAGAGCCAAAACTAGGTCTGCCGGATTGTTGTGATCCCGTTTGAAAAAATGTAATGGCGGGATCGTGATTGATCGCTTCTGTATGCATCGATTTCACAAAACATAACTCATCTGCAATTTTTGCAGTATAAGGCATGATCTCACTAACCCAAGCTCTTGATTCTCCGTATTGTTTGAAGTTAAAAACACTTCCCGTTAGGGGGAATCGATCCTGACCAGAAGTCATACCCGTGAGACGTTGACCCTTTCGAATCGAATCGGGTAAGTCTTGCCCTCTCATTTTGTTCAAAAGCGGTTTGTAGTCAAATAGATCTAATTGCGATGGACCCCCACTTTGAAACAAATAAATGACACGTTTGGCCTTCGGAGCGAAATGAGGTAGAGGTAGTGCACCGGTGTACAGCAAATCAGCTGGATTTGTCTTGGATTGTAATGAAAATGGATCCAATAAACTTCCCAAAGCGATACCACCAATTCCAAGGCCAACTTTTTTCAAAAAATGCCTTCTGTTTTCGTTCAGTAAATGTTTGTGTAACGGATCCATAGGCCTAACTTTTTTGTGTGGTTTCGTCTAAATTGTAAATAAGGACCGCTAAATTGGTAAAGGCTTGATCAGTGTCTTTTTCTAGGGTCAAGTCATCAAAATATCTTTTGAGCATTTCAACCTCTCCAGACAAAGGTTTTCTCAAGGTGATTTGTCTAAAAAGGACAACAATTTTATCTTGATTAGAAAGGCTAAGCTTTTCGATTTTCTTCGAAATATGCTGAGCTGCATTGTAAAATTGCGGGTCGTTCATTAAAACTAATGACTGCAAAGGCGTGCTTGTCTTTTGGCGCTCTACACTACAAAAATCCCGAGAGGATGCGTCAAAGGTCATCATATTTGGAGGTGGAACGGTACGCTTCCAAAAGGTATATAAACTTCGCCTGTACAGATTAGAACCTGTATCTGGGGTATATCGGGTCAACCCTTGTCCCGAGGTCGTTTCTTCCCAAAGCCCTTCAGGTTGATGAGGTTTGACACTGGGCCCTCCAATAGTCATATTCAGTAAGCCGCTAGTGGCCAATGCGTTGTCTCTAACCATTTCAGCGGTGAGCTTTTGCCTGGGGTAATAAGACAAATACTTATTTTCTGGATCCTGCAATTCATAATCAGCAATTCTCTTACTGGATTGTCTATAAGTTGCCGACATCACAAGACGTTTAATGAATTGTTTACTATCCCATTTATCTGTCGTTCTAAATGTGGTAGCCAACCAATCCAAGAGTTTAGGATGAGTTGGTCGAGCACCTTGATTGCCAAAGTCGTCAGGGGTACTTACAATTCCTCTTCCAAAAAATTGCTGCCAGTAGCGGTTAACAATTACTCTAGAGGTTAGTGGGTTATTGGCGTCAAAAAACCAGTTGGCCAAACCTTTTCGGTTTGGAACATAGCCACCGTCAAATGCTAAAACGCTTTCAGGTGTGGCGGGAAAAACTTCTTGGTCAGGGGCATCATATACTCCTCTTTTTAGGGTATAAGTAGAACGAATATCTGGCTCCTCTTTCATGACCATGAGTTCTACTTTTTCAATGCTATCTGGAAGGTGCATAAAGGTCAATTCTTTGGCTACAATTTCTTTATCGACCACAATAAAAGGAGATGGAGTCTCTCCGTATTCAATCCTCCCTTTTTCATCTACCTTGTCAAAAAAGCTGTACAGACTGAAAAACTCTTTTTGAGAGACAGCATCGTATTTGTGATCGTGACATCGCGCACATTCCACAGTTAATCCCATTAAAGCTTTAGAAGTGGTAATGGTGCGGTCAGCCACATATTCTACACGGTATTCTTCATCGATAACACCACCTTCTTGGGTAATTTTATGATTTCGATTGAAACCTGTCGCCACTAACATTTCTAAACTAGGGTTTTCGTAGAGGTCTCCGGCCAGCTGCCAGCTGATGAATTCATCGTAAGGAAGATTTTTATTGAAAGCGTGTATGACCCAATCTCGCCAAGGCCACATGATCCGTTCGAGGTCATCTTGATAACCGTGCGTATCTGCATATCGAGCTACATCAAGCCATGAAGAAGCCATATGTTCTCCAAATTGAGGCAAACTCATGAAGTGGTCTACCATTTTTTCATAGGCCTTATCCGAAGAATCAGTTAAAAATTGATCCATGAGCTCGATAGAGGGTGGCAATCCAGTAAGATCAAAAGCCAAACGTCTCAATATAGTTTCTTTTGAAGCAGGGGCAGAGGGTTTCATATTTTGCACTTCAAGTCGCTTTGCAATGAAAAGATCTATTTGGTTAATGGCCCATGAATCAAAGGTTATAGATGGAGGCGAAGATCTTTTAGGGATTTGGTAGGCCCAGTGTTCTTCCCATAAAGCTCCTTGTTCAATCCACTTGGATAATATTTCTTTTTGTCGTTCCGATAAGAGGAGATTTGATGAAGGTGGGGGCATTTGACGCTCGGCATCTGTGCTACGAATATGATAAATAAGTGCACTACCTTCAGGGTCACCTTTTGAGATAATTGGCATATCACTAAGGTATTTGGCTGTTTTAAAAGCTCCTTCTGCAAGGTCTAGCCTGAGCTCGGCTTGTCGGGCCTCTGCATCAGGGCCGTGACAGGCATAGCATTTGTCAGACAAAATAGGTTTGACGTCAAAATTATAGCTGATTACTTGAGGAATGGTCGATTCTACTCGAGTTTGAACAATTTCTTTTGGACCCGAAAAGAAATAAGTTCCACCCCATATTAAAATTAAAGGAACAAAAAAGTACAGACTGTATTTGTGCGATGCTTTCATTTAATTTTTTAATTCCAGTTCTGGCACCTCAGTTTGGTGGTCTTGGTAGTAGGCCTTTTGTTTTTTTAAGGCCTCGTGCATTACAACGATTTCTGCTCGGTATTCAGGATTTGAAAATGCATTGATCCGTTCTTTTGGATCTGCCCTCAAATCATAAAATTCCCAACTAGGATCTGTGTTTTGTTTCGTAGCATTACGCATATCAAGAGCCTCGCCGTAGTAATAAATTAATTTGAAGTCTTTACTTCTTATACCAAAGTGAGCGGGACGATTTGGACTATGTTCCCAATAGCGATAGTAGGTGTATTCACGCTCTTCTTGTGCATTACCCTCGAGCAATGCACGAAAAGATTGGCCTTGCATCTGCTCTGGAATAGGAACCTGGGCGTAATCCAAAATAAAAACAGGAATGTCGATATTCATCAGTAAAGCATCATGTCTTTTCCCTTGAGGCAATTTTTTGGGATACCGAACTACAAAAGGCATTCGAGCAGACTCTTCTAACATCATACGCTTGTCAAAAAAACCGTGTTCTCCTAAAAAGTACCCTTGGTCAGAGGTATAAATTATAATGGTGTTTTCGAGTTGTTCACGTTCTTTGAGCGCAGCTAGAATTTTTTCAATGTTATCGTCAATTGCTGCCCCGCAACGAATAAAGTCTTTAACGAATTTTTGATAGGATTTTTTTCGAATTTGGATACTATCTAGGCCTGAAATATCAAAGGGCATGCCGGGATAGTCGGTCCAAAATTCATTAGGTTTTTCTTGGTAACGCATCCATCTTTTGGTCAAATTATCTAACAATTGCCCTTTGAAGGTTCTTCCTGTGGGATTAGGATAAGGTTCTAAAAGCGACTCAGGTTCTGGAATTTCAACATTAGCCAACAGTTCAGCGTGACGCTCTGGATAGTGGAATGGTTCATGTGTGGCTTTGAAATGGGTCATCAAGAAAAAAGGTTGATTTTGGTCTTGAGCTTTAATCCATTTAATAGATTCGTCTCCAATAATATCTGAAGAAAAGCCTTCGTGTATTGTTCCTCCTTTTCCTCCGTATTCCCAGTTTTCTTTTGTTTTAAGTAAGGGATTGAAATACCTTCCCTGACCGGGTAATACCTTGTAATAGTCAAAACCAGTAGGTTCTTCTTTTAAATGCCATTTTCCAATAATCGCTGTTGAGTATCCTGCATCAGAGAGCAATCCTGCAATGGTTAAACTGTCTGTGGAAAGCGCATCTCCCAAGGTATAGACATCGTTTTTATGGCTCATTACTCCAGTTAATAGTGCAGCTCGAGAGGGCACACAAATGGAGTTAGTGGTAAACATATTCTCTAGGGTGACTCCTTGTTCAGCCAATGTTTTGATACCGTCATTTTTTACATAAGGCGCTAATAGTCCTCCGTAAATACCCCATGCTTGAGAGGTATGATCATCGGACATAATGAATAAAATATTGGGTGCACGTTCCTCCTCAAGTGTACAAGAATTGAGAACGCTAAAGGCGAGAACGGTCACTAAAATTTGAAAACCGCGCATAATTAGGTATTAGTTAGTTCTTTACAATTTAAAAATTAAATGCAAAAGAAGCTAATAACCGAGACCTGTTTACTGCGGGCAAGCACCTTCGGTAAACGAAGTTACACCTCCTTGATAGGTGGCATAACACGAATTGGGGTAGGTGAGTCCATCACATCCGCAAACGGGTTGGTATTCTTCGGTACAGGCTATTCTCAGCAAAGGTTTAAGTGGATCTATACAATCCAAGGGTGTTGACCCTTTTGTAAAATAATATGAAATCTCGTCGTCTGCGATTTCTGGAACGTCCAAATAATGTAAGGCTAACTGATTGTCATCAAGAACTTCGATACGGTATTTTTGTTGATCAGAAAGCACAATCAAACCCTCTTCTACACGAATGCTTTCTGGAAGGTCAGCATCACTAATTCCTAGAGGTAGTTCATTAGAGCTCTTGCTCCATACAAGGTTTTCATCAGGAAATATCCAAAGTTGATTGGTCTCGAAAATGTAATCTTCAAATGGGCAATAACAAACAACATCATTCAAAATCCATTGCCCTTCGATAGCTTTTAAATTATCGGGGGTAATAGGGGATTTTTGACAACCTATAAAGATGAATGCTGCAAAAAAGATTAAAATGTATTTGGTTTTCACTGGAGGTTATTTTTTAGTTAAACACATGAGAAGTCAAGTCCCCTACAATTTTAACGAATAAATCTATAGGTTGCCTTAATCAAAAAAGTATTATTGACATTCTCTCCTGAGAGTTGATCAAAATAGGCATCGCCTAGAGAAGGCGCTAGACCTCCGTAATTGCTGATTCCTCGGTTCCAAACTAAAAAGAGTTCTGAGCCCGGTATATATTCCCATCTAAAAACCAAATTTGATCTAAACTGAAAATAGGTAAAGTCTGGATTTTGAAAGCTCAAATCAACATTTTGATCTTGGTTGAAATCCAGCAAATAGCGATTGTTTTCAAAGTTCACCTGTGCATCTGACAAATAGCTGATACGATCATCTAAAGACTTTGCGATAGGATTATTGACTGTATTAAATCTTTTGTAATTAACTGAGGTAATGAATGGTTCACCGTAGAATTGTAAACTCATATTTGGGGTAACACTGTAATTGAGTCTCAATACGGTCGAGAGTTGATCGTTATTGATATCTGACAGTAAGTAGTTGTCGTTTCCATTAAAATTGAAAGCCGTCAAATACTGGGTTTGACTCGGTCTTTCATTATATTCTACTTCTAGACCTAAATTAAGTCTGTCAGAGGGTTGATAAGAAAAGCCTACTTCGTATCTCAAAAAGGAGAATTGATCTTCTGTGGCTACAGAACGAATATATCCGCCTCCGATTCTAAAGCGTTTTCTTGAGTCAGATTCAAAAAAGAAATAACCTCCCATCTCTCGGTTAAATCGCCAACGAGGGCCTCCTCTTAAATGAGTGTTGGTAAAGATTCGAGGTTTATAAAACAGCCCTGAAAATACACTCCAGAAATTTTTAAAATTAATAGAGGTTTTAGTGTCAAATTGTATGCGATTGAAATTACCTTCAAAGTCAAAGGCGGTAAATTGTGAAAAATTGAGATTGATGTTTCTATACCAATCTTTGGCTCTTAAAGTTCTGTAATTAAGTCGGTTGTATTGTCTAATATCATCGGCCTGTCTCAAAAATCCAATATCATTGGTTTCTAGGCCAGGTGACCTCCAACGTGTTCCCATCTGATAAGTCCATGCGCCCCCTCCTTGTTTGCCGTACTCCAAGCGTCCTCCTGTACCAGAAAGCCTAGTAAGGGTTGTATCTACCTCAACATGAGAGGCATCGCTGCGTTGAAATAAATGAACAATACTGCGCTGTGTTCCTGTTATGGCTTCGGGAGTTCCGTTAACTGTACTACCCACAAATGTTCCAACCAAATACTTGCTAAAATCATCCCAGCTGTGCGCGAAATCAACGCCATAAGAGTAGGCGCTTTTATGCAAGTAGTTCAGGGATTCTGGAAGTTGTCGATTTGTTCCCGTTAACATAAGTCCTACAAAAGATTGCCTTTCGTTCAAATCTTGTTGTAAACGGACCACAGAATAGTTAGTCAAGGGTTCTACCACTTGAGAACTTCGCTCGTCTTCAGTTCTAATTTCTGCACTCATTTCTGCGGTGAGGGCATTTATGACACCAATAGATAAGCCCTCTTTAGTTTTACCTGAGAATTTAGCTGCACCTAAGATAGTAGTATTGTTAGGCGTATTTACGTAGGCTCCGGCAGGACTAGATACAATTCCTTGAGGGCTTCGACCAATGCGTCTTGAGTAAAAGAGATTATCGTTGCCGTCGGCAAAACCGTAATCAAAAATGTTATTGTTTTCGATAAAAAAAGGACGCTGTTCTCTGAAGAAAATCTGAAAACCATCTAATGCGATGGCTCCAGGATCAGCTTCGACTTGACCAAAATCAGGATTGATGGTGAGATCAAGGGTTAAATCATTGGTTACACCGATTTTAGCATCCAGTCCGAATTTGGTAATTTGATCATTACCTGTTTTAAAGGGATTTCCTTCTTCTCTGGGATAACGATCATTTTGTGCAACCACAAAGGGTTGTATTTCCAACTGCTTTTGCGGAATGATATTGTTAAGACCTTTTAAGGTGCCGATTTCTGCGATGGGGGCGCCTACATCTAAAGGAACTCGATCCCAAACAGATACTTCGTCTGCCCTAAAAATTCTTCGATTGACCTGTAAGCCCCAAGATTGCTCTGGATCATCTCCAAATTTTAACTGTGAAAAGGGAATTTTAGATTCAACCATATAGCCGTCATCTTCAATGCTACTTGCGGTATACCAAATTGGATTCCAACTTTCATCCCCATCGTTAAAGGTGATAAATTCATCTCCTTTAACACCGGCAGCAGTGGTCGTAAAGCTGTACGCAGTTCTTTTATCTCCTATACTCGCAAAAACGACCTCAACAAAGTCGCCTTCGAAACCATCACGTCGAGACATACGTTGTTCAATTTGATCAGGAACACTATCATAAGCTTTGATAGCGACGTAGAGGAATTTTTGATCGTATAAAATCTTAAATGCAGTAGGTTGAGAGGGGAGTGAATTTTCATCAGGGGTGCGTTCGATAAAATTACCTGACCATTCCACCATATCCCAAACTGGCTCTTCGAGTTTTCCATCGATTTTTGGCGCATCAGCATTTTGAATTTTAAGGGTGTTATAGGTTTTTTGGTCATAAAGCTTCTCTTGGCCCCAGGCATAGCTGACCATAAAAAGTAAAAGCCAGAAATTTTTTTCACTCATTTTAATAAAATCAAAAAATGTTAAAACTAAGACTTCTTCAACAAAGAATTGTTACATCATAAGTGTAAAATAATTCAACT